>CAZJCZ010000040.1:2694-16019 GCA_964544575.1 uncultured Flavobacteriaceae bacterium
ACTTCTAAGGTTTTATCGTAAGGAATAGCTTTTAATATGTGTTGAATGACGTCAACACGTGCTAAAGTCTTTCTATTTGCTCTAATAACTTTAAATGGTATAACACCCTTTTTGGTGTTTTCAAACATCATTTTTTTATATTTTGTATAAACATCCCAAAGTTCTTGTGCTTTTTCATCAACAGCTGACATCTTCCAATGTTTTAAAGGATCATTTCTAATTTCATCAAATCGTTCAGCTTGTTCCGATTTTGAAATAGACATATAAATTTTAACCAGCCTTATGCCAGATTCTACTACCATACGTTCAAAATCATTTACTTGATTCATGAAAATATTATACTCCTCTTGAGTACAAAAACCATTGACCGGTTCTACAACGGCCCTGTTATACCAACTCCTATCAAAAAATACCATTTCACCCGCTTTAGGGAATTGACTGATATACCTTTGAAAATACCACTGTGTTTTTTCTTCTTCTGAAGGTCTTGGTAACGCCTCTATCCTAACATGACGTGGATTAATTCGTTCTGTAATTCTTCTTATAGCCCCACCCTTTCCGGCAGCATCCCTACCCTCAAAAATTACAATGATACGCTCATTATTTTTAATGGCCCATGTTTGTAATTTAACTAATTCGACTTGAAGTTTTTTTAACTTTTTCTCATAATTCAAAAATCGTAACGCTTTTGTAAGATTATAAGGTTCATTAGCCAGCAAAACTCTCAATCCCTTTTTTGAATTTAAATTTTCAACATCAATATCTGTTAGATTATACTTTTCCATATACTAAGAATCTATTTGTTTTGTTGATCTAAAATAACGCATAATAATATTTGGATCCGGAAATAAAGTGGTCGAGGCTTGCTCTTTTCCTGGATATTCGAATTGCGATAATACATAACGCATACTTTCTAAACGAGCCACTTTTTTATTATTCGCTTTTACTATGATCCATGGAGAATAAGTTGTATGTGTTTTACTGAACATTTGCTCTTTATAGAAAGTATATTTATCCCATAATTCTTGTCCTTTTTGGTCAACAGGGCTAAATTTCCATCTTTTTAACGGTGTTTTCAATCTTGAATCAAACCTGGCCTGCTGTTCTTCTTTAGAAATAGAAAACCAAAATTTTATTATTTTAATACCATCTTCATATAACATATGTTCAAATTCAGGTACTTGTGATATAAACCTAAAGTATTGTTCGTCGTTGCAAAAACCCATAACCGGTTCAACTACTGCTCTGTTATACCAACTTCTGTCAAAAAAAACAATCTCTCCAGGATTAGATAATTCCTTAATATATCGTCTAAAATACCATTGACCTTGCTCCATCTCAGTTGGCTTCGTCAATGCTACGAGGTTTGATGCACGTGGATTTAAATGCTCCGTAAAGCGCCTAATATTCCCTCCTTTGCCAGCAGCATCCCTACCCTCAAAAATAATGACTACCCGCTTTTTATTTTTTGTTATCCACTGTTGTAGTTTTACTAATTCTATCTGCAGCTTTTTAAGTTCATCTTCATAATTTAAAGTAAATAGAATATCATCAATATTCTTACCTTTTTTCTCAATTAATTGTAGTAATTCCTTATTAGACTTTATGCTTTCGAACTCTTCTTTTGATATTTTAATATCCTCGTTATTTATCATATAAATTACTATTTACAATCTTGTTTTCTTTTGGTATCTATTAAATATATAATTTTCCATTTTGTACTATCATGAAACAATTAGAAAGAATTTACCCATTTACAAATTTAAGAAAATTACTAGATTTTTCATAAAATTCAAGTGTTTTCTAAACAAAAAAGGATTGCGAATTCACAACCCTTTTAAAATTAATATTAAACTTTTTTACGCTTTCTAAACATGAAGAAAATTCCAACTAAAACTAGCGGAATACTTAATAATTGACCGGTATTAAGGCTAACATTAAACCAAGTTTCAATGCCTCCTTGCCACTCTTTATAAAATTCAATAATAAACCTTATTGACCATAGCATGACCATGAATACTCCAAAAAGGTACCCAAATTGTTCTTTCTTATCGGTTTTCCAATAAACAAACCACAAGACAAAAAATGTTATCAAGTAGCCCACAGCCTCGTATATCTGCGTGGGATACCTATTTGGCACTTCCAGTAATACATGCTTAAAATTTGCGCTATTTGCAATTAAATCATAAGCTCTATTAGCGCTTTTAGCACCGGTTATACTCATTGCTTTATACTCACTAATATCGTTTCTAATAAACCTAAAGCCAAAATCAGTCCCAGTAGCTTTTCCTACAATCTCTGAGTTAAATAAATTGCCTAAACGCACAAATGCAGTTCCCGGTGCTGAAACGATCACCATGCGATCGAGTGTCCATAATAATGGTTTTTTTACTACTTTTTTACTATAAAAATACATAGCTATAATCATACCGATGATTGCCCCATGGCTTGCTAAGCCTCTAAAACCTGTATATTCAAAAGGGTTCGTTTTAAAGGGTAAGAAAACTTCTGACCACGTATAATCATCTTCATAAAACAAATAATGCCCCATTCTGGCACCAATTAACATAGCGATAATGGCATAAATAAACAGCGAGTCTAGTTTGTCTAAAGAAATGCTATCTTTTATATAGATTTTTTTCATTAGTTGTAAACCTATTACAAAAGCCAAAACATACATTAAACTATAGTATTTAATTGGAAAAGAGCCTAATTTAAAGAGATCTGGATTGAAGTTCCAATCAATGGATAACAGAAAATTCATATTTTTAATTTAAGATTGTAAATATAAAATAAAGATTCCTCACTCTCTTGAGAATGACAATCAGTTTTGTTTTTGATTTGGATCAGGAACCGGATCATAACCCTTTCCGCCCCATGGATTACAGCTAATAATTCTTTTAGTAGCTAACCATCCTCCCTTAAATATTCCGTGTTTTTGTAAAGCCTCAATTGTATAATGCGAACATGTTGGGGTATACCTGCAACTTGAAGGTAAATAAGGTGAAATCGCTGCCTGATAAAATCTAACCAGCCAAATAAATGGAACTGCTACTATTTTTAATATTTTATTCAATTGACAGAAAATGTAGTTCCGCCTTTACCGTCTTTTAATTGAACCCCAAAGGCGGATAACTCATCCCTAATTTTATCAGATAGAGCCCATTCTTTATTTGCCCGTGCTTCATTACGCATTTCAATCAACATTTCCACTGCTTTAGAAAGTTTATCAGTATTATCCTTAGAAATTACATCTTCCAACCCTAAAACATCAAAAACGAAAGATTTTAAAGTAGTTCTGAATTCAGTTAAATCATCTTCAGTTAAGGATTCTTTATTATCTTTTAACAAATTGATATACTTTGCTCCTTCAAATAGTTGTGCAATTAAAATAGGGCTATTAAAATCATCATTCATGGCATCATAACAACTCTGCTTCCAATCTATGATATCTAGAGTTGAGGTCTTACCTGCGACGATATTGTCCATTTCATTAACTGCACTCATCAATCGATAGTAACCTTTTTCTGAAGCTAATAATGCATCGTCAGAAAAATCTAACATACTTCTATAATTAGCTTGCAGCATAAAAAAACGTACCACTGGCGGCACATAGGCTTTACTTAAATGCTTACTCTCGCCTGTAAAAAAATCATTAGGTAATATATAGTTTCCAGTTGACTTAGCCATTTTTTGTCCGTTCAAAGTCAACATATTGGTATGCATCCAATAATTTACCGGCGTTTTTTGATTGCTAGCTTGTGACTGAGCTATTTCACATTCGTGATGCGGAAATTTTAAATCCATCCCACCACCATGAATATCAAACTGCTCACCTAAATATTTTGTACTCATCGCTGTACATTCTAAATGCCAACCCGGAAAACCATCACTCCACGGTGAAGGCCACCTCATAATATGTTCTGGTTGCGCTTTTTTCCATAAAGCAAAATCTTGTGGGTTCTTCTTTTCAGACTGACCATCCAGCTCACGAGTATTATGTATAGAATCTTCGATATTTCTACCACTTAGGATTCCGTAATTCTCCTTTTCGTTATATTTCAAAACATCAAAATATACCGAACCATTTACTTCATATGCCAATCCTTTTTCTAAAATATCTTTAATGATCTCAATTTGCTCTATAATATGTCCGGTAGCTGTAGGTTCAATACTTGGTGGTAATAAATTAAAATGATTTATTACATCATGAAAATCGACCGTATATCTTTGTACCACTTCCATGGGTTCTATTTCTTCTAAACGTGCTTTTTTTGCAATTCTATCTTCACCAACATCTGCATCATTTTCTAAATGACCTGCATCAGTTATATTACGCACATAACGAACTTTATAACCCAAATGTTTAAAGTATCTGTATATCAAATCGAAAGACATAAAGGTTCTAACATTTCCTAAATGCACATTGCTATAAACCGTAGGACCACAAACATACATACCAACATAACCTTCTATAATTGGTTTAAAATCTTCCTTTTTATTAGATAAGGAGTTGTATATCTTAAGGTGATGCTGTTTGTAAAGCTCCATATAAAAATTATTTTTTTGAAGCCATAAAGGTAACAACTATTTGTAAAGAAAAAAACCACTCAAAAAGTGGTTTTCAAACAATTTATTCATTACAATATTAGTTTGGATAACTTACTGAACCATAACTAACATTCATTGTAAATTTAGCACCTTTAGGAGCTTTAATTTTAACTACTCTCTTTATTTTTATTTTATCTCGGTCAGCCAATATATTTTTAATCTCGACACGTCTTTCAGCTAAATCTCTTTTACGGCTCTCTTGAAGGTCTCTCCTCACAGCTTCTTGCTTCTTTTTTCTATGTGTTAATGCTTCCCTGCGCATTTCTTCATGAAGTTGCCTTTGTTTTGCAGCTTCTTTACGTTGTTCTGCATGTTCTTTTAGCTGTATTTTTCTTTCTTCTTGAGCTGCTTTCAGCTCTTCCTTAAGTTGTGCAGTATTTTCTTTCATTCTAACAGAATTCTCTTTCAACTCAATACGCATTTTTGCTAAATTTTTTTTCATCTCTTCTTGCCACTGTTTTAGGTAATTTTCGTCATTTTTATATTTTTCATAGTCAAATGACAAAGAATCAAAGGAAAAATTAAAATCATTCATCTCAGGAATAACCATAAGTTCATTGAAATGTACAGCGTCAGGCATAACAATGTGTAATGAATCTAATATTGCCAAATTTCCTATAGAAACCTCCGGTACCACAAAATCAAAATCAAAGTCCGTGTCATTAATGTGTATCAGATCGTTATCATCACTAACAATAATTCTTTTACCATATAAACCAATTGTTTTCGAAATAATTTCAATTTCATTAGTATTACCCAATGCTTTAAACCGCCAGTTATCAATAATTTCTTTTGCTCTTTCTTCAGAAGCACCTACAATTTCTATAGTAGCCTCAATAACTACTTTATTTTTATTCCAGGTTTCAATTTCAATATCTGTATGACGCGTATTAAGATCAATTGTAACATTGTCTTTAGTATTGAATTCTTCGGAGTATTTTTTATCAAATTTTTGAGCATTTGCTGCAATACCAATACTAAGCAATGCTACTATAATTTTATACTGTAATGTTTTCATTTTTAATTGTTTTAGATGTGTTCATTTCGTTTATTGTGTCTTTTAAGTCCAGCAATAGTTGCAATCTCAATTGCAAATTATTTATTAGGGCATTCACTGATTTTTCATTTATTTCTTTTTCAGTCAAATCAATACTTAATTGCTTATATTCAGCTGTTAATTCAGCAATTTTCTTTAAATAAGTGTCCAATACAACTTTATTTTCATCGTTCGGTTCTATACTTGCCATTTCATAATTTATGGCCGTTAGATAGTAATTTTCTATTTGTTTCATTTCAGGAGAAACACTTCCGAGATCTACAACTTTAACCTCTTGAGTTTGTGGTTTCACGTCTTCTTGCTGACTAAAGAAATAACCAAGGCTAATCAACAAAACTATACTGGCTGCTATCTTAATGAAATAATAATTATGCTGTTTTGGTTTTTGAAATTGCTGTAATTTACTTTCAAATTTTTCTCTGTGATTGCTAGACAGCTTCAATGAGCTCTTCAAATCACTTTTTAATATTTCTCTTATATCTTTAGGCATAATTATATTTTTTTAGCAATTCTTTTAATTTATTTTTTCCTCTGAATACTTGTGACCTCGATGAAACTTCAGTAATGTTTAATATTTGTGCAATTTCTTGATGGTCGTATCCTTCTAATAAAAATAATTTTAACACTATTTTAAATTTATCTGGTAACTGTTCAATCGTTTCGTGTATTTGGTTTACCGTTATACTATCTTCTACTTTCCAATCATCTTCCTCAGCTATTTGAACATGTTCGTTTTCAATAGAAACTATTCTTAACTTCCTTTTCTTTAACCAGTCCAAACATTGGTTGATGACAATTTTTTTTAACCAGGCCCCAAATGAAACTTCACCATTAAAACTATCAATCTTTTGAAAGGCTTTTAAAAAGGCTTCTTGCATCAAATCTTCTGCAATATCTTTTTGTTTAATAAAATTATATGCTGTAGCATACATAGCACGACAATACTTATCATATAATTGCATTTGCGCTCTTTGATCATTTTGTTTACATTTTGCGACTAAATCTAGCTGCAAGTATTTGGTTTGGATCATTTTATTCCTTTGCTTCTATTATAAATACGACTAAATAATGTTGGTGTTGCACTTTTCTCTAAATAATTATTTTAAATTTACAATTATTATGGTTTTCTCAGATAATGAATACAAAAGATAAACATAAAAGTGCACTTGAAGAGATTAAAGGTATATCTCAACCAGCATCAACTGACAAGCTATCGGTTCAAAAAATAAAACTGAACAGGGGCATATTACCTTCAACTAAAATTTTCATTGAAAATATCCGAAAAAGTGACATTACGTATTTAAGTAGAGCGATAACTTTAGTAGAAAGCACCAATGCTGTTCATCAAAAAAAAGCTTCTAAAATATTACAAGGGTGTTTGCCTTTTGCCAATAAATCAATTAGAATTGGTATTACAGGAGTACCTGGTGTCGGTAAAAGTACTTTTATTGAAGCATTTGGTCGTTATTTAACAAACCAAGGTAAAAAAGTGGCTGTATTAGCTATTGACCCAAGTAGTTCACTGAATAAAGGGAGTATTTTGGGTGATAAAACTAGAATGGAAGAATTGGTTAAAGATGCTAACGCATATATTCGTCCTTCACCTTCTGGTGATTCATTAGGTGGGGTTGCTAGAAAAACACGTGAAACCATTATTTTATGTGAGGCTGCGGGATTTGATATTATTTTTATAGAAACAGTTGGTGTTGGGCAATCAGAAACTGCCGTACATTCAATGGTTGATTTCTTTTTATTATTAAAGTTAGCTGGTGCAGGAGATGAATTACAAGGTATTAAACGGGGTATAATTGAAATGGCGGATGCTATTATAATAAACAAGGCCGATAGAGATAATATTAAACAGGCAAATTTGGCCAAAATTGAATTTTCAAGAGCTTTGCATCTGTATCCCATTAAAAAAAGTACATGGCAACCTAAAGTAACAACTTGTAGTTCGATAGATAATATCGGTATCGATAAAGTTTGGGAAATAATTGAGGAGTATATAGCGCTGACTAAAAGCAATAAATATTTTGATGATCAAAGGAATCAACAAAATAAATTTTGGGTTTTAGAAACAATAAACGAACAATTAAAAAATTACTTTTACAAGGACAACAGAGTTAAAAAAGTTTTATCCAAAGTGCTGCAAAAAGTACAAAATCAAAAACTTACTCCATTTGAAGCTGCTAAAAGCGTATTAGATATTTATCATAAAAAAAGTGAGAAATAAATTCTCACTTTTTAATTATTGGACAATATTAATTATTTCCAGCTCAAAAATTAGGTCAGTATCTGGAGGAATAGGCCCATATCCTTGAGGGCCATAAGCCAAATGAGATGGTAAAAATAACATGGCCTTATCACCTACTTTCATTTGTTTTAATCCCTCTTTGAATCCAGGAATTAATCTAGCATCAGGACTATAATCCATGGCAACAGGATTGTAACCTCCTCCAACATCTCTTCTGTTATCATATTTATTAAATAATATATTTAAATCTTTAATGTTAGAATCAAATAGATCTCCGGTGGTAAAATAACCGGCGTAGATCACATTTACCTTATTTCCATTGTTGGGTTTCTCACCTTCTCCTTTTTTAATAAAATATATTTTTAATCCGGAAGCCAAAATCTCAGCTTTTGCTTCATTTTCGTTTTTCAATTTTAAAAAATCATCTTTTGCTTTTTGTTTAATCTCAAGTTTCTCCTTCGCCACTTCCTCCAATTTCTTAAAATAATTACTAAAGACTTGGCGTGCATCAAATTTTTTGGCTTCACTACCTACTCTAACAATTTTAATGGTATTCATTACATCATCTTTGACAATACTATCCACGATTGCCTGCCCTTCTATGACATGGCCAAATACGGTATGACGACCGTCCAAATTCATAGTTTGCCTATGTGTAATAAAAAACTGACTTCCGTTCGCGTCAGGTCCTGAGTTTGCCATTGATAAAATACCCGCTTTATTGTGTGATAACAATAAATTGCCATCATCATTAGTGGGAAATTCATCTTCAAATTGATATCCCGGCCCACCGGTACCAACTCCTAACGGGTCACCACCTTGTACTATAAAATTTTCAACAACTCTATGGAATTTTAATCCATCATAAAAAGGTTTCCCTTTATGCTTCTCTGCAACATATACGTTATTTCCTTCGGCTAAGGAAACAAAGCTCGCTACAGTAATAGGAGTATTTTCATATTCAAGCTGTAACAAGATACTTCCCTTATCCGTTTGGATATCAGCATATATACCATCATTTAAATTTGGATAATTTGTGGATTTACATGAACTTATAACAACAAAAACTAATAGTAAAACTATTTTGATTAGATTTTTCATATTTATTGATTATCGAAAACTATTTTATTAACCGTAACTGAATATATTAATGGTTGGTTTGAACCTATTTTTTTATAACCCGAATATCCATATGCCTTATGGGAAGGGAATAAAAAAGTAACTATTTCTCCTTCTTTCATCAGTTTTAATCCATCTTGTAATCCGGTAATCAATTCTTGTTTATCAACTAAATAGCTTCTGTCACCCAATTCATCCATAGTATACAGTACCTCACCATTGATATTTTTTATATCATAACTATAAAATACTTCATCTCCTGATTCTGGAAGTTTAGTTGAAGTTGAATCTTTACTTATATAATAATACCAAAAACCATTAGCTGAGCTTAAATAATGACGTGAAGAATCTCTTGTCATCAACTGTAAAAGCGCTTCCTCTTCAAGCTTATTGATCACTTTATTCCTTTGAATAGATTCTTTTAAAAATGTTGATGATTTTCTAACCACAGGTTTACGCGGTGTTGGATTATCACATGATACGAAAAATACTATTAGTAGTAGAAAGATTAATTTACTCTTCATATGAGCTTTGTAATTCATTTTTATAAGTAGGTACAATTTTTATGAAATTTAATATGGTATTCTTTAATGAATCTTCACTCCTGCCACCTGCAGCATTTAAATGACCTCCACCATTAAAATGATTTCTAGCAAATTCATTCACTGAAAATTGACCTTTTGATCTTAAAGACATTTTAACAATTCCCTGTTTTTGATCTTCAATAAAAATAACAGCGAAGACAACTCCCTTCAAGGATAAACCATAATTGACAAAACCCTCAGTATCACCTTTTTTAAAATTAAATGAATTCATCTCATTTTGTGATAATGAAATGTATGCAGTTTTGTATTCATCCAATACCTTTAAATTTCTTAATGCCTTCCCTAATAATTGTAATCGATCGAAGGAATTTGTATCGTATAAGTTGATGTGAATTTTTGTGTGATCTATACCAGTATCGATAAGATCAGCAATTATTCTATGGGTTGCGCTTGACGTTGAGGAATATTTAAATGAGCCCGTATCCGTTACAATACCAGTGTATAAACAAGCAGCGATTGTTTCGTCAATACTATTTAATGCGCCCATAAATTCAATAAAATGATATAACATTTGACTGGTAGAAGAAATAGATGCATCTGAATACATATAACGGGCATAATCATCAGGTTGTTTATGATGATCGATCATAATAAATGTTGCGGAGACGTTTTTTAATACTTCTTCCATAGCCTTACCAGCTCTATTCAAGGCATTAAAATCTAAGGTGAAAATAAGCTCCGCTTCATTTAATAATTTAGAACCCTTTGTAAGTTCTTCTTCAAACACAACTATTTTATCTTGAGATGGTAACCATTTTAAAAAATCAGGACAATCATTAGGTGAAACTACGCTAACATCATGTTGAAACTTTAACAAATAATGATATAAGGCCAGACTAGATCCATACGCATCTCCATCAGGGTTTCTGTGAGATACAATTGCAATTTTTTTTGGAGATGATAAAAGCGCTTTTAAATCTGTAATATCCTTTTTATTCATTGATTGCGAATATACAATAAAATACTATTTTGTATAAATGAATTAACTAATTTTAGAACTTCTAAACTATTAAATATGAAAAGTGTTATAACTCTAATAATTATCACGCTTCTATTATCTTGTAATCATGGAAAAACTTCTCATGATATTCGTATTGATAAAGTTGATGCTGATTTTACCATTGCATTTGGTTCTTGTAATAATCAAAGATTACCTAATGATCTTTGGAATGAAATACTAAAAAATAATCCTGATGTTTGGATTTGGGGTGGTGATAATATTTATGCCGATACTGATGATATGAAAATCATGCAGTCATATTATAATGAAGTTAAAAACAACGATGATTATAAAAATTTTCTAAGTAAAGTTGATGTTCAAGGCACTTGGGATGATCATGATTTTGGAATAAATGACGGTGGTACCGAGTTTATTAAAAAAGATAGTTCTCAACAATTATTTTTAGACTTTTTTGATGTACCCCTTAACGATTCCCGAAGAAATAGGAAAGGCGTATATTATTCTAAAACATTCGAAATTGGAGATAAAAGTATAAAAATAATCATTTTAGATACACGATATTTTAGAACAGCATTAACTACAGACCCTTCGAGGAAGAAGAGGTATATTCCTTCTGTCAATAACGAAGGAAAAATTTTAGGTAGTAGCCAATGGACATGGTTGGAAAAAGAGCTCAATAATAGTAACGAAGACTTTACTATCATTATGAGTAGCATACAATTCCTGTCATATGAACATGGTTTTGAAACTTGGGGAAATATGCCACATGAAGTAGAAAAATTGAAATCGTTAATAGTTAATTCTAAGGCTAAAAGGATTATATTATTATCTGGTGACAGACATATATCAGAAATTTCAGCTGTAGATCTAGAAGGTTTAGATTACCCGTTATATGACTTTACATCAAGTGGATTAACACATACCTATACATCTTATACTTTTGAGCCAAATGAATACAGAAAGTCAAAGGTTGTTACGGTTAAAAACTTTGGTCTATTAAAATTTGATTTACAATCTAACACTGTGTCCATGGAATTAAGAGGTCTTGAAAATAATCTATTGGAAAGTATGATTCAAAAATATTAATCATAGGATAATGTTGATTTTCCACAAAAACTTCTATTTTTGCATCAATTTTTAAGAAAAACATAACATGACAACAAATAAAACATTTACAATGTTAAAACCTGATTCTGTAGAAAAAGGTAATATTGGAGCAATTTTAGAAAAAATCAATGCAGCTGGATTTAGAATAGTTGCAATGAAGTTAACTCACATGACTAAAAGGGATGCGAAAGCTTTTTATGCTATTCACAACGAAAGACCTTTTTTTAATGACTTAGTTCAATACATGACTCGTGGACCGGTAGTAGCCGCAATTTTAGAAAAAGATAATGCAGTTGAAGATTTTAGAGCATTAATTGGTGCAACAAACCCTGAAGAAGCGGCCGATGGTACTATTAGAAAACTCTTTGCCACTTCAATAAGCGAGAATGCGGTTCATGGTTCAGATAGTGATGAAAATGCCGCGATAGAAAGTGCATTCCATTTTTCAGGTCGTGAAATGTTTTAGTTATTCAGACTAATATTATATAAAAAAAGGCCTCGATAAATCGAGGCCTTTTTTATTTTTCTATGTTCTGCTTATTAATACCTTATTGCTTTTTTACTAACCACAGCTCCATTGTCAAAAGTCGCATTGAGAATTAAAACTGTGCCTTGACCAATCTTTTGAGTATTAATATTATATTCATTATCGTTGGGTTTATCATCAACTAATAATCTACCCGTAATATCGTAAACTTTAATATTTGTTATTACCGAATTAGATCTTAACCTTAGGCCATTATCTTCATTGATCACAACAAAATTATTATCTAATTCTAAATCACCAATACCTAATGTAGACTTCGTGAACTGTAACGTAAATCTATCTTCAAAATAACCAACCCCATCAACGTCAAATTCATAATCCGCTTGTTTTAGGTCATGTGTAATATTTAATAGATTGTCTACTAAATATACGTCATTGCTGTTTAAAATACCTTCTATATTATGAATACTGATCTTATAACTCAATGGGTCACTAATATAGGTATCAAAACCAAGCGATACCCTTTTATCCATACTAAAACTACTTAACCCTTGTATGGCATATCTAAGCGTATCTATATTAGAATAAAAACTAATCCAGGAAGCACCATTCTTTATACCATCATAACCTCTGTCATGACCATCGGTAGCACCCTCAAAGAATCCTATCAGAATTTGATTAAAAGCGCCGCCATCACTACTTTCTACATTTAACCAGATTCTATCTTTTTCTTCGGCAGTTGCACTTTTTGTTTCGGTACCTCTAAAAAATTGTGTATTCTGATCTCTTAAACGCATCGTGTTATTAAATACTACTTGTCCATTAGAAATTGCCCTGACCATAAAACCTTGTCCTGAACCTATATTACTGGTTGGCACGGCTCCACCTGTACCAGCGGCAACACCACCTGATAAATTATAAGTGGCATAATCGTCAGTAGTATATTGATAAATAGGATTACCATTATTTTGTGTATTATGTGTCCACAAATAAATAGTACCATCAATGGAACTATTATCTGAAGAATTTATAAATGCATCTGCATCAATTGCTGAAGGATATGGATTTCCTACCAAATTATAATCACTGAAAGCGTTACCATCATTATTCCAAACTAAACCTAA
>CAZJCZ010000041.1:0-1585 GCA_964544575.1 uncultured Flavobacteriaceae bacterium
GCTTTATAATGCTTTTTAAATTTGAGATGGATCAATGTCCACATATTATTATTACCTCTTAATATAATATGTCCTCCACGGCCTCCATCACCTCCATCAGGGCCACCTTTTTGAATATACTTCTCTCTATGCAAATGCACAGAACCTTTACCTCCATTACCAGAGGCAGCAAACATTTTTATATAATCAACAAAGTTACCTTCGGTCATATTAATTATTTAATTGTGGATTTGTTAATTGTAAATTTATCTTCTCAACCCTGTTCTTGGAGAAAAGAATCTCTTGAGTATAAAATGCTAGACATTTTGTCTGCGCTCAAAATGACAAGTTATAATTTATCAAATACGGTACTTAAGCGTTCTGTAATTTCTTCAATTGATCCAACACCCTCAACTCCATAGTATTTATTCTGATCTTCATAATAGTGTTTCAGGATAGCCGTTTTATTTTCATACTCGTTAAACCGGTTCCTGATTTTATTTTCATCCTGATCATCTGGTCTACCACTGGTTTCTCCCCTTTTTAAAAGTCTTGCTACCAACAAATCCTCTGAAACTTCTAAAGCCACCATGCCGTTGATAGTATTTCCTTTTTCTTGTAAAAAAACATCCAGCGCTATTGCCTGAGATTCCGTGCGAGGGAATCCATCAAAAATGAATCCGTTAGCATTCGGGTTTTTATCAACCTCAGCTTTTAACATATCGATAGTTACCTTATCAGGCACTAAATTGCCCTTATCCATATAAGATTTTGCCAACATGCCTAGTTTTGTTTCATTCTTAATATTAAATCTAAAAACATCACCCGTAGAAATATGAATAAGATTAAACTTTTCTTTCAATACCTCGGCCTGAGTTCCTTTGCCTGCTCCCGGAGGGCCAAATAAAACAATGTTCGTCATTTTTTGAGTTGTTAATTGATAAATATCCGCAAGGTTTCTTCCTAACCTATTATAATCTAAGCCATAACCAACAATAAATTTATCAGGAATAGAAATGCCTATGTAATCAATTGGCAATGCTTTACGGAAAACATCTGGTTTAAAAAATAAGGTTGCAATTTTAAGTTCTTTTATTTTCTGGTTTTTAAAAATATTGAAAATTTCCTCTAAAGTATTTCCGGTATCAATGATGTCTTCAAGAATGATAATCGTTCTTCCTTCTAAAGTTTCAGTAAGCCCAATTAACTCCTTGACCTTTCCTAAAGATCCAGTCCCTTCATATGATGACAATTTCACAAATGAAACCTCACAATCAGCATTATAAGCTCTAATAAAATCTGCTACAAACATGAAAGAACCATTCAAAATACCTATGAAAATAGGGACTTCTCCATTACAATCCTCTTTCACTAATGCCGCCATTTTTTGTATAGCTTCATCAATTTGACTTTTTGAAATAAACGGCTTGAAATATTTATCGTGAAGTTTTATTGTGCTCATATCTAATTTTGTACAAATTTAATAATCAATTATAGCTTAAGCATTTATTTTACTATGTTTTTTTGATATATCTCAAAATTACTTGGAACTTTTAGCAATGAAGCCTGTTTAGGGTATAAATCAAGGTACGACGTTTTAGAAACA
>CAZJCZ010000041.1:1685-15775 GCA_964544575.1 uncultured Flavobacteriaceae bacterium
CCATCATGAGGCCAAAAATCTTTTTCAGTTAACAAATAAACTTGGTTAATTAACTTCACAATGACATTTATTTCCTGTCTTGACAACTCACCCCCTTTAACTATGTTTGTTAATATTTTTGGTGTATTATCCATTTTAAAAACAAAAACCGCTTTGAAATATTTCCAAAACGGTTTTTAACATACTGTATGTTTAGATTATTTTTTTTTACTCAATTTTGTTGTTGTATCATACATAATTGGAGAAGCAACAAACAATGATGAATAGGTTCCTACTACAACACCAATTATCATTGCGAACATAAACCCTTTGATGGAAGCACCGCCAAACAAGAATATGGATAGTAAAACTATTAGAGTAGTTACTGATGTATTTATCGTTCTACCTAAGGTTGAACTTAAGCCTCTATTCACAATTCTGTCATATGACCAAGCTGAATGGCTATTTGTAAATTCCCTTATTCTGTCAAAGATCACAACAGTATCATTTAATGAATATCCAACCACCGTCAAAAGTGCTGCAATAAATGATTGCCCGATCTCCATATCAAATGGTAAGACTTTATAGAATAAAGAGAATATAGCCAATACAATTAATACATCATGAAAAACGGCCGCGACTGCACCAAAACTAAATTGCCATTTTCTAAACCTTAATAAGATATATAAGAAAACAATTACTAAAGAGCCCAAAATTGCCCATATGGCTGCTTGTTTGATATCATCAGCAATGGTTGGCCCTACTTCGAAGTACTTCATTATTCCTATTTTTTCATCTTCGTCATCTGCACTAATTTTAAAACCCTCTAAGGTAGTTCCATCTGGCAGGTATGTTTGCAAACCTGTATATAATAATTCTTGAATTTCATCTCCAACATTTAAACCATTATCGTCTACTTTATATTTTGTAGTAACCTTAATTTGGTTTGGAGTGTCATATGTTTTTACCTCAGGGGCATCACCAAATACCTCCTTTAAAGAACTTTCTATTTCAGTAGTACTTACATTTTGATCAAATCGAATAGTATAGGTCCTACCTCCTGTAAAGTCAACACCATAATTTAGGCTATTAACAAATAATGAGCCTATACCTAATAGAATAACAGCCGCAGAAACAACATAGGCTATCTTACGTTTTTTTAGGAAGTCAACATCAATATTTTGAAACCATCCTTTCGTAATATTGGTATTAAAGGTCATTTTACCTTCTCTATTAGCATACCAATCAACCAATAGTCTGGTAATAAATATAGCGGTAACCAATGAAGTTGCAATACCAATCATTAAAGTAGTGGCAAATCCTCTAATAGGCCCTGAACCAAAAATATATAAAATAATACCGGTTAAAAAAGTAGTAATATTTGCGTCAATAATAGCAGAAAGCGCCCCTTTAAAACTAAATCCTTCTTTGATCGCTTCTTTCAATATTTTACCTTTATCCAGGGCTTCTTTAATACGTTCATAAATTATAACATTGGCGTCTACAGACATACCAATGGTTATAATAATACCGGCCACACCTGGTAGTGTAAGCACCGCACCAAACGAAGTTAGCACCCCAAAAATGAACAAGATATTCAATACTAATGCAATGTCTGCTAAAATACCCGCTTTACCGTAATAAAATACCATCCAGATCAATACTAAAGAAAGTGCCAAAATAAATGCCAAACCACTACTTTGAATAGCCTCATGACCTAATGATGGCCCTACAACAGCCGATTGAATAATACGAGCTGATGCCGGTAGTTTACCCGATTTTAAAGCATTTGCTAAATCCTGCGCTTCTTCAATGGTGAAATTACCTGAAATTGATGTTCTACCACCAGTAATCGGTTCATTAACATTTGGAGCAGAATACACAAAATCATCTAAAACTACAGCAACAAATTGTCCAACATTTTCCTCTGTCATTTTTGCCCACTGCTTGGTACCTCTACTATTCATAGACATACTTACTTCAGCTCTAGCACCTATTTGGCTAAACTCCTGTCTGGCATCTGTAACAACATCTCCTTGAATTGGAGCAATGTCTTCTCTATTTGATTTTATTGCATATAGATTTATTACTTCTGTATTTTCTATTGGTTTAGCATCCCATAAAAATTTAGCATAGGTCATGTCATCAGGTAATAAATCCCTTACCTCTTTCATCGCTAAATATTTGTTCACAGTGGCAGTATCTCTAACGCTTGCCGAACCGATAGCCGAGCTTCTCTGATTTTGATTTTGTGGTATACTAGGGTACATCACTGTAAATAAAGGATTTGCCGCTTGTGTATCAATCGAATCTTTAACCTCTCCTAATAATTCATCAATTTCAGAACTTTTAGCCGTTACGGAATCAACTTCCTGTACAGTTTCTTCGACTTTTAAGATCTGAGATAGTACTGTATTTGCTTCTATAAAAAAGTTTGCAGTTTTTGAATTATCAAACACTTCCCAAAACTGTAATTCGGCGGTACTTTGCAATAATTTTTTTACACGATCTATATCTCTAGCTCCTGGCAATTCAATTAATACTCTCCCAGACTCACCAATACGCTGTATGTTAGGCGATGTGACCCCAAAGCGGTCAATTCTATTACGTAATACCTCAAAAGCTGTATTAATTGATCCTTTTACTTCATCCTTAAGAATTGGTTGTACATCTTCATCAGTTAATGTAAAGTTGATTTTATCTTTTAGAGATTTATTTCCAAAAATTGAAGGGTCGCTTAATTTAACCGAACCGTTACTCGCTTTTTCAAAAGCTTCAAAAAACAGGTCTAAATAATTTTTATCACTATTTTTCTGAGCAGCAGTTGCATCAACCAAAGCCTTATTAAAAACAGGATTTTTTGATTTGTTAGATAAACCAGATAAAATATCTCTAACTGATACTTCTAAGGTGGCATTAATACCCCCTTTAAGGTCTAAACCTAGATTTAATGCCCTATCCTGAACTTCACTATGAGTGTATTTGGCAATCAAGTAATTTGCCACCGGAATGTTAGATACCGAATCTAAATATGCCTTCTGTAATTCAGTATTTCCGTTTGCATAAACTTCTGCATCATTTTCTACTTTTTGATTAACCCATGTAAATGACAAATAATACACACAGATAAGTCCAAATATTATGGCAAATGTTTTAATAAGTCCTTTGTTTTGCATACTCCTACTATTTAAAATATCTTCAGTTTTTATTAAACGCGCAAATATAGGATTTCAAATGTGAATAGGCAATTGTTTTATTGTTTTTTATACGTCATTTCAGTTGTTTTAAATAATTAATTTAACTCAGATATGTTGCAGTTCAGAAACTTTAAAAATGATCCTATAGAAGCAATTTTACTATCTTCGTTTTTAAAATTATTGGAAATGACTCACCTTACGGATATTCAGATAGCTCAAAAAACAAAATTGCAACATATTAAACTGATTGCTGATAAATTAAAGATTAAAGAAGATGATTTAGAAATGTATGGCAAATACAAAGCGAAACTTCCATTACATATAATAGATGAAGAAAAAGTTAATCAAAACAATTTAATTCTAGTTACGGCCATGACCCCTACCCCGGCCGGGGAAGGGAAAACAACGGTTTCAATAGGTTTAACTGAAGGGTTGAATAAAATTGGTAAGCAGGCTATGGTAGTTTTACGTGAGCCTTCATTAGGTCCTATTTTTGGAATTAAAGGTGGTGCCGCCGGAGGTGGTTATTCTCAAGTAGTGCCAATGGAAGATATCAATCTACATTTCACTGGTGATTTTAATGCTATTGAAAAAGCTAATAATTTATTGTCTGCCTTAATAGATAATAATTTACAAAGCAAAACCAATAATTTGGAGCTTGACGCAAGAACCATTGCTTGGAAAAGAGTTATTGACATGAATGATAGAGCATTACGCCAAATTACAATTGGTTTAGGAGGTACGGCTCATGGAATTCCTCGCGAGGATGGATTTAATATTACACCTGCTTCTGAAGTAATGGCTATTCTCTGTATGGCGAAAGATTTTGAAGATCTAAAAAAACGATTAGGTGATATTTTTATAGGTTTTACTTTTGACAATAAACCTATTTTTTCACGCGATCTAAAAGCCGAAAATGCAATGGCAATATTACTTAAAGACGCTATTAAACCTAATTTAGTACAGACCTTAGAAAAAAATCCGGCTATCATACATGGTGGTCCATTTGCCAATATTGCGCAAGGAACTAATTCTATTATTGCCACTAAAATGGGTCTTTCATTATCGAATTATGTCATTACCGAAGCCGGTTTTGGAGCAGATCTAGGTGCTGAAAAATTCTTAAATATCAAATCTGCATATGCAGGATTGAATCCTAAATGTGTTGTTTTAGTAGCTACCATCAGAGCATTACGTCATCACGGTGGTTCACCTAAAGAGGAATATAACACCCCTAGTACTGAACGCGTAACAAAAGGGTTTGAAAACTTAGAAAAACATATTGAAAATATTAGAAAATTTAATATTGAACCCGTGGTGGCCATCAATGCTTTTACTAATGACAGCAAAGAAGAAATAAATATTATAAAAGAAAAATGTGCTGCTTTAGGCGTCCAAGCTGTACTTTCAACTGGTTGGGCTAACGGTGGAAATGGAACCAAAGATTTAGCACATGCCGTTGTGGATATTGTTGAGAATAAAGCAACTCAATTTAAACCATTGTATAATTGGAAATCTCCTGTAAAAGAAAAGATAGAAATTATTGCCAAAGAAATTTATGGTGCTGATGGCGTTGATTATGACAATTTAGCAAAATTACATTTAAGAAAAATTGAAAGATTAGGCTTTAATGATTTTGCGATATGCATGGCAAAAACGCAGAAATCATTTTCTGATAATGGAGCGTTACGAGGAAGACCTAAAGGGTTCATTGTTACCGTTAGAGAATTTGAAGTTGCGGCGGGAGCGCAATTTATAATCCCCATTTTAGGTAAAATGATGCGTATGCCTGGTTTACCAGCTAAACCTGCCTCCGAAAATATGAGTATAGATAAAGATGGTATTATTACAGGATTATCTTAAACTCTGTAAAGGTTAAAAGTTAAAAAAATCAATGAACCTAGTTTTTTATTGATTTATTGGTTTCGCCTCTCCGTATCTTATTTTAACAATATCTTAAGTATTAAACTTATATTATAATTTAATTTTGGGTTTTAGATTAGAGAAATAAAATATCATACTTATAAAAGGAATGAAACACAATATTTTTACACTATTTACTGGAATTTTACTAATTGGTTGTATTACAATAAAGGCTGCAACTAATGATATTTCAAGCGGCGACCCAATTGAAACAACTATTGATTTAACCCAAGTTTTTAATGATAAAGTTCCTGTAACCATTAACCCAGGGAGGTTTACCCTTGACACGGTAACATATAGATTACCCAAGGTAGTTCAAGGGACCTATGCTGTGAGTGATTTTGGAAGTTTCATAGAAAATTTTAAGGCTTTTGATTATAAGGGCAATGAAATGACGGTAGAAAAACTAGACACTAATTCATGGACAATTGGCAACGCAGAAAATTTGGATAAAATTACATACTTGGTAAATGATACTTTTGATATTGAACACATAGATGGGCAAGCAACACCTTTTTCACCTTCAGGTACCAATATTGAACCAAAAAATTACGTGTTAAATCTTCATGGATTTATTGGATACTTTGACTCACTCAAAAACAGTCAATACAAATTAGATGTAAAAGCCACTGCTACTTTTGAACGTTCGTCTGCTCTACAAAATGTAGCCACAACTACTAGTGATGACGGAACAATAATCACAACAAGTTATTTTGCACCGAGATATTTTGATATTACTGATAACCCAATGATGTATGGTGAACTGGAAATAGAAGAGTTTCAAGTAGGAGGTATTAAAATTGTTTTAAGCGTTTACTCTCCAAACAAAGTGCATACTGCCAAAAAGATAAAAGAAACAATGTTTAAAATGATGAAGGCTCAAAAAATGTATTTAGGCGACATCAATAGCACGCCTCGTTATGACATTTTTTTATATCTAGGAGAACAAAATGAAACATCACCGAAAGGATATGGTGCCCTAGAACATCATACCTCAACGGTTGTCGTGATGCCCGAAGGAATTCCTGAAGAAGCCCTTGCAGAAAGCATGATTGATGTTGTATCTCATGAATTTTTTCATATTGTAACACCCTTAAGTGTACATTCAGAAGACGTGCATTATTTTGACTATAACAAGCCAACATTTTCCAAACATTTATGGATGTATGAAGGCGTAACAGAATATTTTGCAAACTTATTTCAAATTGATCAGGATTTAGTTTCAGAAGATGAGTTTTACACCAAAATTCTAGAGAAAATTGAGACAGCATCTAATTTAGATGATACCATGAGTTTTACCGTTATGAGTGAAAATATTTTGGACAAACCATACGCTAGCAATTACCTGAATGTTTATCAAAAAGGTGCCCTAATTGGCATGTGTATAGATATCTTATTGCGAGAAGAGAGCAATGGTACCAGAGGCATATTATCACTCATGAAGGAATTGTCACTAAAATATGGAGAAAATAAACCTTTTGACGATGATAAACTATTTGAAGAAATAGCTAACATGACCTATCCTTCGATAGAAGAGTTTTTTAATACATTTGTAGTAGGTACAACACCGATAGATTATAATACCTTTTTCGAAAAAGTTGGGTTAGAAATTTCAGAAGGCAATATAGAAACGAATTATATTCAAAATGACGGGGTATTAATTGTAGGGGCAAATCAACAATATGGCAATGTTTTTTTTAATGAGTTAGTTACTCAAAATAGTTTTTGGAATGAGCAAGGTGCAAAACCTCGTGATATTTTTAAAATTATTAATGGTATAGAAGTGAATTTGCAAAATGTTGACGAAGTATTTGGACAAGTATTTGAATGGCAGCCAGGAGATGAAATTGAGGTGAAATTAGACAGACAAGGTGAAGAAATAATCATTAAAACTACTTTGACTCAATCTTACACTAAAGGAGAAACATTACATGCCAAAGAAAACGCTACAAAAAAGCAAATAACATTACGTAAAGCTTGGTTAAAGGGTTAATCAAAGCATTTAAATTTTAAATTTATTACAAATAAAGTGTTGCAAATAAAAAGAGGTCGATTCACTATTGAATCGACCTCCTTCATTCAAATAATTATATTATTATTCCACAACTAATGGTATTCCGTAATAAAATTCTAAAGCTTTAACTCTAAACACAAAATTATATTTTGCTCTGATCAAACTTGATTGAGCATTCACTAGTCTGTTTCGAACCTGCTCAAAATCAAAAGAGTTTGTAGCCCCTAAATTATATCGCTGTTGAGCGAATTCAAATGATGATTCCTGTGCTTTTACAGATTTTTCAGCTGCTTCATATTCTTTTAAGGAAGCCTTTGCACTTAAGTATGCTTGTTCAACGGTTTCTCTCAAGGCCCGTTTTTCGTCATCTAGATTTACTTTTGAGATCTCCTGATTAATTTTAGCTCTGTTAACATTGGCTTTTACCTGGCCTCTGCTAAAAATAGGGATGCTTAAATTCAATCCTATAAATTCACCCAAATTATTTTCGAGTTGATCAAAAAAGCCGTTTTTAACAAGGATATCCGGACCAGTAGGGTTTTGTAGGTCTGGTATAAAAAAGTCATCACTTTGCCCCTGTCTATGACTATAAACAGTATTTATACCTGCACTCAAAGACAAACTAGGTAAATAATCCGATTTGGCTATTTTAATACCTGTTTCTGAGTTTTGTAAAGCCAGTTCTGCACTTTTAATGTTTGGTTGATCTCCCACCGCTTTAGCAAAAACCTCTTCTGAATTATTATAAAGAAGCGCCATAGAGTTTACATTAACTTCTACATCTTCAATATCAAATCCTTGATGCGGTATTTGCAATATTTGGGATAACCGCAATAAAGCCAGCACTAAATTATTTTCAGCTGTTACAACTGAATTTTCATCATTTACTTTAGTAGCTTCAACTTCTAATAAATTTCCTTCTGGCTGCGTTCCGGCATCAACCAATTCTTTAGTTCTTTCAAGTTGTTGTTCACTAATTTCTAATTGAGCAACAGCAATTTTTAAATTTTCCTTGCTAAATAACACTTCGAGATATGAGTTCACAATAAATAATGATATATCATCTTTCATTTTTTCGAGATCTAACTTACTTGCCTCAAATGAAGTTCTTGATTGTAATAAATTATTCTTGTTACTACTCCCATTATATAAAGAAACTGATGTATTTACTCCAAAAGAATTAGATCTATTATCCGAAGATACCCTAGAATTACTTGCGGGATCAAAGAAAGATCCAAAATTATAATTTTGTGAAGCTGAAGCAGACACACCGGGCAGCATATTTCCTTTTGCCGATGTAATATCTTCATTTCTTAAATCAGTTGTATAAGCTGCTCTTTTTACTGATAAATTATGCTCCAAGGCATGGTCAACACATTCTTTTAAAGTCCATTTTTTATCTTGAGCGAACGAAGTGATAATAACAAATAATGCTATTATAATACTTAATCTTGTTTTCATGTAAAAGTTTTATTATTTGCTAGTTATTATAGCCAAACACCTATGATCTGTTTTTAAAATTTTGATTAGGGTTGGTTTTATAAATTTTTTGGTTTTTTAATATGACGAATAAAAGTAAAACTTGTTACACTTTATTCTTCTTATTGAAATGTTAAATTTTATTTTTTTTCCAATATCTAAATAATAGATAGCCTGCTACACCCACTAATAGATAAGGAAAGGCCATTAAGTAAATAATTCCTGAATTTAATCCTTCAGCCATTTCGGCATCTCCAGATTCTACAACTGCCTTACACATAGCGCATTGCGAATTAGCTATTTTTGTAAACAGCAAAATAAACAATATAAATATGTTCTTTTTAGTAATCATTCTTTTTACTTCTATAGACCTCGAAATTTTTCTTTTTAGAGATAAATTTGATCTCCTTTATTTTCTCTTAACTTAAAAAATTAGAATCTCACGAATAATATGGTGAAATCAATACATATACTACAACCCCTGATACCGCCACATACAACCATAATGGAAATGTAATTTTTGCTATTTTTTTATGCTTTTCAAAATCATTTGTGATAGCTCTCACATAGGTTAATAAAACGAAAGGAATCACGACAATTGATAATAATATATGTGTCAATAAAATAAATAGATAGATATATTTAATGGCCCCTTCTCCCCCAAATTTGGTTGAATCTGACGTCATATGATAAGCTAAGTACATCATCAAAAAAACAACCGAGCATAAAATAGCTGTTTTCATTAACCGTTCATGAAGTAACCTTTTCTTATTTTTTATAGCCCATACCGCAATTATTAACAAAACACCCGTAATAGCATTAATTGTAGCATATATTGGAGGTAAAAAAATCGGCAATTGTATATCCAACTTAACGCTGAACATCAAAGCAACCACTATTGGTATAGCGATCGACAAAATTACTATATAAACGTTATATTTTTTTGATGGTGAAGATTCTACCGTCATCTTAATTTATTCTTTCAATAATATTGTAATATCCTCTTTTAACATTTGAACTTGCCTTGCATCCAAACCGTCATAAAACTTAATAGGATTATCATTATCACCTGACCTTACCGTTCTTGACCTGATATACCCTTCTTTATCAATCAAAGCAAAAAGGCCTGAATGTTCAAATCCTCCTTCGGCCTCTTCATTTTCACCAGCATACAATTTGAATCCTTCATTTGAAAATGTATAAATTACATCTTTATCACCGGTTAAAAAATGCCAATTCTTTAGGGTGACCTGATGCTCTTCTGTATATTTTTTTAAAACTTCTGGCGTATCTCTTTTCGGATCAATAGTAATAGAAGCTATTCCAAAATTTGGATTGCCATAAAATTCATTTTGGATTTTGAGCATGCTTTTATGCATTTTTGGACAAATAGTAGGGCATGAAGCAAAGAAAAATTCAACAACATACACTTTGTCTTGAAAGTTTGCATTAGTAATTACTTTATTATTTTGATCTGTAAATTCAAAATCAGGAACTCTTTCAAATTTCACTAAAGGTTGATTCGAAATTTTATTCAATATTTTAGGAATTGCCCAAATACCAAAAATTAATATAATAAATGTTATCCCTATGTAAGATTTGTTCTTCATTATATTTCTCTTTTATTCTTTTTCAAGGCTAATCTATATTCAGCTATCACCACCTTCACATCATCTACCATTTTACTATGAATTGGGGCAACGGACTCAGCATTATAACCGTAGGAAATTCCATTATCAACATCTTCATCATCCGTTCTTCCTCGCAGATGCATATTCTTATCAATTATAAAGGCGTATGGAGTATAATTTTTCGAATCTAAATTGTAAGTCGTTTTTAAACTATCAAACAAATCAGCTATATCTTCAGAAGAGCCAAAAACAAAATTCCATTTTTGCATATCAGTAATAGCACCAAGTTCTTTATTTAACAGCAAAGCTTGTTCTTGTGTGCCCTCTGGCAGTACAACAACAAATTGAAAATCTCTGAACTTATAAAAATGCTTATATATTTTCTCGTTTAAATTAAGGGCATTGTTTTTTACAGATTGCAGATCGTCACCCAAAAAACATAAAATAGAAATTTTACCTTCTAAAGATAAAACTGTAGAATCTTTAGTTTTAAAATGGTTTATATCCTTTATAGTTTCAGTTACGACAGGAAGTTTCGCAAAGTTATTAGTACCCGTCAATAATAATATATAGAAAATCAGTGGTGCAATAAACAGCACTATTAAAACCCAAATTTTTTTTGAAAACATTTTTAAAAGCTAAAAAAAGCGGTTAAAAACCGCCTATAATTTATTTAAGATTGTACTAATAATTCCATCTAGTATAACTCTTCAAAACATCACCCATATAGTCTCCTTCTATCAGAATTAGAGTTGCTAAGTAACAAATTAAGAAAACGGCTGTCCAAACAATTGCCCTTCGAAAGCTTGCTTTTTCTTGTTTTAAATGCATAAAATACCAGGCAATACCGTAGGCTTTTACCAAGGTTAGAATTAAAAATATCCAGTTCAATACACTTGTTCCTAAAAAATTAGTTAAATGAATTGACTCCGGTTTATTAATCCCTAAAATTACTTCAACAACAGTAACTAGTGATAAAAACCCAAATACTTTCCAAATTAATCCTGTATGTGATTCTGCGTGTGCCATATTTATTATTTTAAACTAAATAGAAGAATGTAAATACAAATACCCAAACTAAGTCTACAAAGTGCCAGTAAAGTCCTACTTTTTCAACCATTTCATAATGACCTCTGCGTTCATACGTACCAACAATTACATTAAAAAATATGATAATGTTGATCACTATTCCAGAGAATACGTGAAAGCCATGAAAGCCTGTTATAAAGAAAAAGAAATCAGCAAATAACGTTTTACCATATTCATTTACTTTGAGATTAGCACCCTTAACCACGCCCATAGCATTCGCTAAAAATTTACTAGCTTCTTCTCTTGAAAGAATGGTTTTGTGTTTAACGTTTAAATCTACTTTTTCAGAACGCAAGTTAATATCTGGGTTAGCATTAAAACTTTCAATAACCTCATTAACTGTATACGGTGGTATGGCAGCTTCGTCTTTTACAAACCATAAGCCATTACTTTTTGTATGGGTTACCCGCTCTTCATTTGATCTTATAACAAATTCTTCTAAAGCTATTTGATGTCCGGAAGCATCTACAAATTGAACGATCTTACCATCCTGTAATTCTAAAGCTCCATAAGTACCTCCAATAAAATTTTTCCATTCCCAGGCTTGCGAACCCAAGAAAATCAAGCCTCCAATAATCGTAAAAAGCATATAAAGGGTTACTTTTCCCTTTTTCATTTGATGCCCCGCATCAACTGCCAATACCATTGTTACAGACGAAAAAATTAAAACAAAGGTCATAAATGCTACATAATACATAGGGTAGTGACCATGAATAAAAGGAACGTGCGTAAATACTTCATCAGCAATTGGCCAACTATCAAGAAACTTAAAACGCATTAAACCGTATGCGGCTAAAAATCCCGAAAAAGTTAAGGCATCTGAAATAATAAAAAACCACATCATCATTTTACCATAACTAGAACCTAACGGTTCTTTTCCCCCTCCTGTCCAAGGTCCTGTATTAGATTTTTCTGCAGCAATTGTTGCTTCCATAAATATGTATTGGTTATTTGGTTATACTACCAAACAGTCTAGGACTGATTTTTGGTATAGTTCGAGCAAAAATAAAAAACTTTATGACATAAACCAATGGTTTAAATTGTTTTTAGATGCTCATAAATAATTGATTATCTGATAAAATAGAAAAATAAAAATAAGGCGATCCATAAAATATCAACAAAATGCCAAAAAATACCCCCTACCTCAATCCCTAAAGTATTACTAGAATTATATTTATTCTTTAGATGATTAAATAGAATTACCAATAACACTATAATACCTGCCAAGGCATGTACTAAATGTGCAAAAGAGATAACCACTAATAGCGAAGATGACACTAAACTTCCTTTGCCTGTAAAAAATAAACCAGCCTCTCTTAATTGATTGTACCCTTCAATTTGAAAGTATACAAAACTGCATCCTAATATTAATGTAAGTAGTAAAAATAAGGTAGTAAGAGGTCTGTTATCTTTTTTAATACTTTTTTTGGCGATAATAAAACTAATACTACTTAATAAGATTAAGACTGTGCTGATGTACAATGCTTGAGGCAGTTCAAAAGAAACCCAGTCTTCTCTTTTCATACTGATAATGTAGGCACTTGTTAAACCTGCAAACATCATTATCATACTAATGATGGCAATGTACATCATTTGTTTTGAGACTCTTCTCTTTATTTTTTCGTCCATAATTATTAGTGTAAAAATTTATCGATCACGTAAATTACCTGAATTAAAGTGATATATAAAACACTCGCCAACATTAATTTTCGGGCAATTTTATCTGTTTGCTTTTTGTGTAATTCAAAACCATAGTACAACATTATTAAGCCCAGTATAAAAATTATGATTGCTGCTACCGGAGATAGATACAAGCTCCCTGTAATTTTAAGTACCGGGAAAACAGATACCAGTATCATCCAAACCGTATATAATAGTATTTGCGTGGTCGCTTTTCTGTTCTTTTCACCTGTAGGCAATAAATTAAATCCCGCTTTTTTATACTCTTCATGCTGTAGCCAGCCGATAGCCCAAAAATGTGGGAATTGCCAAAAAAACTGAATTAAAAATAACATACCGGGTTCGATATCAAACTTGCCTGTTGCGGCTACCCAACCCAACATAAAAGGTATGGCCCCGGGAATAGCTCCGGCAAATACAGCCAAAGGAGTAACAGGTTTTAACGGGGTATAAACACTGATATATAAAAATATAGATATGGCCCCAAACATGGCTGTTTTAGGATTAATAGTATATAGTATAGCCAAGCCAAAAATAGTTAATACAACGCCTATGATCATGGCCGTAGTAACAGACATTCTACCAGTAGGTAAGGGTCTGTTTTTGGTGCGTTTCATTAATTTATCAGGATCTCTTTCTATAATTTGATTGAAAACATTTGAAGCCCCTACCATGAAGTATCCGCCAACTGCTAACATTAATAAAATATTGATTTGAATTGTTTCTGCAGCCAGTAAATATCCTGCTATGGAAGAAAAAACAACACTTACAGATAATCTAAATTTAGTTATCTGTTTTAAATCATCAAAAATGGAAGCCAGGGTTTGTGTTTTGGTAGTTGAACTCAACAAAGTTTGCATATTTTGTACTTAAAACGGTGCAAATATATTTATTAATTCAATAGTATCCATATTAAAAAATAAGTCTTTATGAAACTACCGTATAAAAATTTCAAAAAAGGCTTTGCGGTTGATAGAAATATATTAAATTTGCCCTCGCATTTGAAACAATTAAATGCTATGTTCTTTTAACAGAAAGACTTCGCGAAAGTAGCTCAGGGGTAGAGCATCACCTTGCCAAGGTGAGGGTCGCGGGTTC
>CAZJCZ010000042.1:0-15730 GCA_964544575.1 uncultured Flavobacteriaceae bacterium
CAACTTCAGGGTTCAATAATTTTGATAGCGTTCTTATTTCCTGTAAACTTTTGGATATTATATCACCGGTTTCATTCACTATTGCCTTTTGATTTCCTTTTAGATCAGGCTGAAGTATATTTAATTGCATTCTGGCAACTGAAAGTAACTGCCCAACATTATCATGCAATTCCCAACTTATATTTTGTAAGGTTTGTTCTTGGGTTTCTAATTTTGATTTGATTAATTCTTCTTCAAAACGTTGTTCTGCTTCTTTTTGCTCGGATAAAAATTTGACTTTTCTATTTTGAAAGATGCTAAAAATAACAATAATGACAACAATCAATAATACAACGGTTAAGGTTGTTATTAAAATTACAATTGTTGTGCCTGCTGTATCCATTAGTAAACAACTAAATTACTCAATCTTTTCTTCTTTCTTACTCCATATAAAACCGAATGTAAATAGTAAATACATTGATAAGGATAATACATAAATAATCATAAATAATTTATGTATATCTGGTATGAGTGCATAATCATTATATTTTAATGAAAATGGGATTGTACCAGAATGAAAAATTAATAAACCTATGCTAATCCAAAATAATAATTCTTTATGAAATGTTTTTATTTCTTCTGATTTTAACAGTTGTATGAAATAAAATACAATGCTAATAATTAAGAAAATTGACCCTGTTACGTAAGGTAACTCGGACACTTCAAAAACGAAGTTCTGTATTAAAGACCAATTGATTATTGATGTTATTATGTAGGAAATTATAAAAATTTTAATCCATAATTTGTGATTATTTTTTTTAACTGATTTTAAATAGATATATAAAATCACATTAAAAAACACAAAATATAATAGATTATATAACCAATGATTATAATCAATTCCGTTTTCATCAAAAAAAACTAAAACATTTTTTTTACTGGCATACCAACCGGTAAATTCTGTCAACGTAATATAC
Source organism: uncultured Flavobacteriaceae bacterium (assembly GCA_964544575.1). GTDB lineage: Bacteria > Bacteroidota > Bacteroidia > Flavobacteriales > Flavobacteriaceae > Aureibaculum. The sequence continues at coordinate 957 of CAZJCZ010000042.1, forward strand.
CAAAGTAAGTATAGAAAATGCTTTAGTGGAGTATGTTTGTATTTGTAGAAATAGATAGTACCGACGATAGCAGCTAATAACTCAGAAAAAATAATAAAGTTTCTAAAAGTATCTATTGACATTGAGAGTTGTTAAACGTTATTTTAAACATCAAAAGACGATAATTTATTTTTAATAATATTGCGTAAGCTTTTATTATCTATTAACAGTTTATTCTTCAAATGTTGAAAAATAACAAAGAGCACTATCATAGCAATGGTAAAGACCAATACCATGATAGTAGTTATTATAATAATTAATGTTACTCTTTCTTGCTCCATATAAAACCGAATGTGAATATTAAATACATTGCTATTGCTAAAATTGTATTAATTAAGAATAATTTGTGAACACCAGGAATTAACATATACCCATTCCATTTTAAAGCAAAAGGAATTGTTCCTGAATAATATAACAACAAACCAACACTAACCCAAAATTGTAAGGTTTTATGAAAAATAACTATTTTATCTGATTTTAATAATTCAATAAAATAGAAAATAATCATAATAATTAGAAAAATAGAACCAACAATTTTTGGTGTTTCTGACATTTCAAAAGCAAAACTTTGAATGAAAGACCAGTTAATTATCAATATAAAAATATAGCTAATGGTAAAAATTTTAATCCATAATTGATATATTTTGGTTTTAACTGATTTAAAATAGATAAAAAAAAGTGTTAAAAAAGTGATAGGTCTCAACAAATTATAAAACCATAAGTTGTAATGCACCCCGTTTTCATCAAAAAAACCTAAAATATCATTTATGCTCGCAAACCAAGCTGTAAATTCTGTTAATGTGATATACCATAACAAATACAATAAATACTTAAGAACAGTATGTTTATATTTAAAAAAATAGATTGTGCCGGCTATTGCTGCCAATAGCTCTGAAAAAGGAGCAAAATATCTTAATGTTTCTGATGATATACCCATCTTATATTAGTTGCCTGGCGGATTAGGAACTCCATCATTTAATAGTAAACCGTCACTTTTTTGTATTATATTGAAGAAACCTGCTTTTTCAGTTCTTTGATTGGCTGAGGTTTCATAAATATCTTTGAGCATCTCTTTTAAAAGAATTACTTTCCCATTTTTGTCTAAAGTATAACCAGATTCCAGATCACTTGTTTTGGTTGGAGCTATAAAAAAGTTTTGATGATTTTTTTTATTTCCTTCTGATTTTTCAGAATCTACAGTAAAATAGAATTGTATTCCCTTGGGGTCTACACCAGCTTCTTTAGATTTTTCTTCCACATAAATCAAATATTGTTTTAGGGTTTCAATATCGAACCATACAGTTCGAGAATCATTAAAGTCTTTTCCGTATTTGTTTTTGAGAGTATCTTTTAAAATTTTAACACGATTTTTACCGTAATCTTTATATGCTTTAACAGCGTCTCCTAGAGGAATAATTTGTGAAACCATTTCGGCTCTATCTTTTTCATCAACTTCAAAATATTTTTGAGGTTTTTGACATGAAAAGAACACGAATGTGAATAGGGTGCATGATAAAAAGGCCATGCTTAATTTTGTGGTTTTAAAATTGAAAATTTTCATGATTAAATGGTTTATAATTAGATATATGCAAAGTACTAATAAATAATAGTATCTAAAAAGGGGATTTTTCCCCTTTTTTAATGGGGTAAAACCCTCTTAATATTGAGGCTTTTTCCTCTTGACTTGTATCAATCAATGCCGCATATTTGTATAAGAAAATAGAAAAATAAGAAATTCTTAGAAAGTGTAAATATTCCTTTCTCCTTGCTATGAAACTTTTTGCTATGAAAGAATTAGAATGGGAGAATTGCTATGAAAAAGAAATTTACAGTCTAAGAATTTCCTATTTATTAATATATTAAAAATTCGTTGTTTGCAGAACAAGAAATGCAAATATACCCTTACAAAGGTATTGTTGCTAAGTATGATAATCAGTACCTTTATTAAAAACAAAATATGATTACGAAATCAAAACGGACTGATCTGGATGAGTTTATGAAAGAGGTTTCAAAATCATATTCTCTGATATCAGTTGATAATAATTATATTTTAAGAAATGCTATTAACTCTAGAGAATGTGTCTATATAATAGATTTTAGTAAAAATAAGATTACCTATAGAAATGGATTTAAGAAATTATTAGGTTATGATAATGAGGATATCACCCTTGATTTTTTAGCAAGCAAAATTCATGAAGAGGATAAAGAAATGGTCAACAAGATCAGGATAGCTACGGCTACATTTGGTTTAAAAAATCCAAAAAAAGAACCTGATTATATGTTGTCATTAATATATAGAGTGAAAAGAAATGATGATACATATGCCAAAATATTAAACCAAACAACGATATATGAAACCAACGAAAATGGAAGATTAATTAGTATTTTGAACAGATTATCAGATATTTCATTTATCAGCAATCCGATTAATGTACAGTGGAATGTTGAAGGTAACGATATAGACACTAAAACCTTTAAAAAAGAAGTATTTAGAGAATATCAAAGTTTTTTTTCTACCAGAGAGCTAGAAGTAATAAATAAAATTGCAAATGGATTCACTAATAAAATAATTGCAGAAAAACTCAATATCAGTGAACATACAGTTGCTACACACAGAAAACGAATTTTAAAAAAATCGAATTGCCATAATTCTAAGGAGTTGATTTTATTCTGTTCTAAAATTGGTATTTTGTAATTCTCTTATCAATGATTAAATTACCCGATATAGGGTATTGCATCACCATAATATATACCATAAATTTGTATTGGGAAATTGGGTTAGTTGGAAAATTGCTATGAAAAAGTTTACTTACTAACTCAATAATTTTCTTAGGTATTTATATTTAAACGTACAACATAGCCTTCACTACTGCGAACATTAAATACCGTATTATCTTCGAAAAGAAGATATTGACCCTTAATTCCTTTTAGTACGCCTGTAAAATTAGGAGTTTTATCAAGATTTAAACTTTTTACTTTAACTGGATATTGTAACACAGGAAACTCTACATGTGTTTCTTTTGAATTATTTTCTAAATAATAAGGTTTGATCTCTTCAGGAATATATATGGACAGTTTTTCTTTTTCAGCAATAAGATCTACATCAACGATATCATTTGTCAACATCTTTCGCCAATTCGTTTTATCAGACACAAATTCTTTTAAGGCCACTTCTGTAATTCCGGCTAAATAACGATTGGGAACTTCAACAATTTCAATAGCTTCATGAGCGCCTTGGTCAATCCAACGTGTAGGGATTTGATCTTTTCTGGTTACTCCAACTTTTACATTACTTGAATTTGCCAAATAAACAATATGGGGTTGTAGTTGCATTTTTTTTTCAAATGCTAAATCTCTATCTTCTTTGTCAAGATGCGCTTTACTTAATTCAGGACGCATGATCCAATCAGCGGCTTGTGGTATTTCAAAGAAACAACTCTTACAAAATCCTTGTCGAAAAATGGGTTTGTCTAAATGGCAATTCAAACATTCATATTTTAAAAAAGAAATTTCCAGGTTCTTATCCAATGCTTGATTTAAATTGATAAAATCATTTTCTAAAATCAAATAATACTGGACAGGAGAGCCTATTTCAGTTCTCATTTTTTTTAATACACCTTGATAATTCATTTTTAATTTTATTTGCTGATAACTCTTATTGTATTCTTAACTTTTTCAGCTATTTGCCTTGCCATATTAACATTCTTATGAGCAATAGTGACATGCCCCATTTTACGAAAAGGTTTTGTTATTTTTTTTCCATAAATATGTGGCGTAACCCCCTCCATTTTTAAAATGGTCTCTATGTTTTCATAAACGACCTCTCCGGTGAAGCCTTCTTCACCAACCAAATTTACCATTACGCCACCAACTTTACTCGCAGTATTACCAAGAGGTAAATTTAATATTGCACGTATATGTTGTTCAAATTGATTGGTATATGACGCCTCTATACTGTAATGACCACTATTATGAGTTCTTGGAGCTACTTCATTTACTAATATTTCATCTTTATGGGTCAAAAAGAGCTCAACTGCTAATATACCCACATGTTTAAATGCTTTTGAAGTTTTTAATGCGATCATTTCGGCTTTTTCGGCAATTTCTTCAGATATTCTGGCCGGGCAAATCACATACTCAACTTGATTGGCTTCGGTATGAAATTCCATTTCAACAACGGGATATGTTTTTAGATCGCCTTTAACATTTCTAGCAACAATAACGGCCAATTCATTTTTAAAATCAATAAGTTCTTCTACCATACATTCAACATTCGGCAAATTTTCAAGATCATTAAATGATTTTACTACTTTTACGCCGGTGCCGTCATAACCAAATCTGGTTTTTTTCCATACAAATGGAAAAGTCAATGTTTCATTTTTTATAGCTGTCGAAATTTCATTTGTATATGTAAAAAGAGAGAAAGGAGCAGTAGGAATATTATGATCTGTATAAAATAATTTTTGTGTTGCTTTGTTTTGAATAATTCTAAGTGTTCTAGAAGAAGGGTAAACATTAACTCCTTCTTTTTCTAATTTTTCTAAGGCGTCAACATTTACATTTTCTATTTCTACAGTTAAAGTATCAACTTTTTTCCCGAATTTGTATACGGTATCATAATCTAATAAACTACCTTGATGAAATTCGTTACAAATAGAAGCACAAGGAGCATCTTTTGCTGCATCTAACACACAAGAATAAATGTCAAATTTTTGAGTTTCAGCGAGTAACATTTTACCAAGCTGACCACCGCCAAGAATCCCTAATTTAAAATCTGAAGAAAAATAATTGATCACTTATGTTGCTTTGATACAAAAGTAAACATCTTCGGTAAAAGGTCTCTAAAAATTAGTAACAATTAAAGAGTTACCACTTTTTATTACTCTGTACTGCCTGGCCGGAAATTTGGTTCCGTCTTGCGGAGCTCCACCAAGAGCAAGTGCAAATTTGGTATCGTCACAAGTACATTTCATGGTTAGACCATCTTCAATTATCATTTTGGTACATGCGGATGGTTGTAAATGTGGGCAAGCCAGATCATAGGCCAGATAATTGTCTATGCTTGCATGATATACCACTATCCCCTTTATTCCACCTGGAATTTCCACCCAACCACCAACAGCTAATAGCGCATTATTAGTAGGATTAATTAAATTGACTTCCTCATTAACTGGAAAGTTGGGTAAAATTGTATTTGGATCATCTGTACTACTGCAAGACAATAGCCCGAAAAAAAGTATAAAAATGATTAATTTTTGCATTCAATATTATTTTTGTGCAAGTTACGAATAAGGATCAAATTATAAATATTTTGTACCTTTGCATTCACGATCTCACCTCAATATACTTTTTAGGATGAGATTTTTGCTTTTTATTAAAACGATAAAGTTATGAGTAAGATTTCATATTACACTGCTGAAGGATTAAAAAAGTTAAAAGAGGAGTTAGAACATTTAGAACATGTAGAAAGACCCAGAGTAACCAACGCCATCTCTGATGCAAGAGATAAAGGTGATTTGAGTGAAAATGCTGAATACCATGCTGCAAAAGAAGAGCAATCATTATTAGAATTTAAAATTGCTCAATTAAAAAATGTAGTTGCTTCTGCAAGGATCATTGATGAGTCACAATTAGATTTGTCTAAAGTATTGGCATTGTCAACCGTTAAGATAAAGAATACGGTTAATAAAATGGAATTTAAATATAAATTGGTTGCTGATTCTGAATCTGACTTTAAATTGGGTAAAATATCTGTAAATTCACCAATAGGTAAAGGATTGTTAGGCAAGGCTGTTGGAGATATTGCTGAAATAAATGCTCCAAATGGTGTAATGAAATTTGAAATTTTAGAAATAACTAGAGATTAGGTCATGAGTTCAATATTCACAAAAATAATTAATGGAGAAATTCCTTGTTATAAAATAGCTGAGAATGATGACTTTTTTGCTTTTTTAGACATCAATCCCAATGCGAAAGGCCATACTTTGGTTGTTCCTAAAAAAGAAGTAAATAAATTGTTTGATTTAGACGATAAGACTTATTTAGGATTAATGAACTTTTCAAAGAAAGTAGCGTTGGCTATTGAAAAATCAGTTTCGTGTAATAGAGTAGGTATGACTGTTATTGGTTTAGAAGTACCACATGTACATGTACACCTCATACCGCTTAACTCGATGAATGATATTGATTTTAAACACAAAGTGAATTTGAATGAAGAAGAGTTTAAATCAATTGCCAATAAGATATCGAGTTTTTTATAAGTTTAAGAACTTTACATTTCAGTTAGTAATACGCTCATCGTTGTACCGCTGCCATTATCTGATTTTTCAACATAAATTTTACCGTTGTGATAATCTTCAACTATTCTTTTGGTGAGTGATAATCCTAAACCCCAGCCACGTCTTTTAGTTGTATAACCCGGTTCAAAGATCTTTTTGTACAAATTTTTTGAAATACCTTTACCTGTATCTGATACTAAAACTTGCACATATTTACCTTCTTTTGATTGTACCTTTATTCTAATAGTCCCTTTCCCGTCCATGGCATCAATAGCATTTTTTACAAGATTTTCTATGACCCAACTATATAATTGCTGATTAATCATGGCATATACATTTGTGTCTTCATCAGTATCGAAATGAAAATCTATTAGTTTAGAAGCTCGGGAAGCATAGTAATCAAAAGATTTTTTAGTTTCAATTACAATATTATGCCTGGTTAGTTTTGGTACAGAACCAATTTTTGAAAACCTATCTGCAATAGTGTTTAGGCGTTCAATATCCTTTTCAATTTCCACCACTGTTTTTTCATCGGTTTTATCTAATCGAAGAATTTCAACCCATCCTAACAACGATGATAAAGGCGTACCAATTTGATGTGCCGTTTCTTTGGCCATACCGGCCCAAAGTTTATTTTGATCGGCTATTTTATTGGATTTAAAAACTAAATAAATAATTGTTCCAAAGAGTAATAAAATAAGTAATAATGCTATTGGGTAATATTGAAGTTTATTTAAAATATCAGAATCTCTGTAATATATTGATTCTTTTACCGTGGTACCTCCTTTTTCATAGGAAACAATTATTGGTTTATTCTCACTCTTCATCTTGGCTAGTTGCTTAGTGAGATACATTCTTTCTTGATGAGGTAATCCTTCATATGATAAATCTCCTCTATCAAAAGCCAAATTTAACCAACGTGTAATTTTATCTTCTTCATTGGTAACAATCATTGGGATATTTTTGTTACTCTGAATAATTTTATCTTCTAATTGAATATCAACATCTAAATCTGCTGAACTCATATTTTTATAGGCAGCTGCCAGCACCTCCATTTTTTGACGCTCTCCTTTTTTAAATTTTTGAAAGAAAATATTGGTATTCCATAAAATAAGTGCAACCAGCAAAAAAGCTGCAGTTATAAGTATCCAGCGAAGTGCATTCTTATTTAAGGGGAGGTTCATTATAACAAATATAAAATTATATGTATATATAACTAAAAAAATTATGTCTTATTATGTTTACTAATTAAGTATTTTTGTGTTAGAAACTAAATTATACATGTTAACAATAGATCCTAGAGAAATTTCTACAGCTAAACTGCATAGTTATTTGTTAAGTGCAGTTGCTCCAAGACCCATAGCTTTTGCAAGTACTATTGATAAAAATGGCAATCCAAATTTATCTCCATTTAGCTTTTTCAATGTATTTAGTGCCAACCCACCAGTTATGATTTTCTCCCCGGCACGAAGAGTAAGGGATAATACTTCTAAACATACTTTAGATAATATTAATGAGGTTAAAGAAGTAGTCATAAATGTTGTGAATCATGATATGGTGCAACAAATGTCATTATCAAGTACTGAATATCCAAAAGAAGTTAATGAATTTGAAAAGGCAGGATTTACAATGTTACCATCTGAAGCTATAAAACCTTTTAGAGTTGCAGAGTCACCAGTGCAATTTGAATGTGAAGTAAAAGAAGTAATTGAATTGGGAAAAGAAGGTGGAGCTGGTAATTTAATTATTTGTGAGGTACTAAAAATGCATATTAGTAAGGATGTGTTAGACGAAAATAATGTTATAGTTCAAGAAAAGCTGGATTTGGTTGCAAGAGCAGGAGGGAGTTACTATTCCAGGGCGAAGACAGGTTTCTTTGAAATACCAAAACCGTTGAGTTCACTTGGTATAGGGGTAGATCAAATTCCGGAGAGAATTAGAAATAGTAGTGTTCTTACTGGTAATAATTTAGGGTTACTTGGTAATGTGGAAGTATTGCCTAACCAATTTGATGTTGATAACTTTGGTAAGGATAATCCAAAATATATAGGGTTAAAAACTCAGGAAAAACATAAATTTGCGCAACAATTTTTAGAAAATAACGATGTAGAAAGCGCCTGGAAGGTACTTTTAATAAAATAATTAATATAGAATGGAAATTACAGGAAAAATTAAAAAGATTGATGAAACCAAATCATATGGTACTAGCGGATTCAAAAAACGTGAATTGGTAGTTACTACAGATGAGCAATATCCTCAAATGTTATTAGTTGAATTTGTACAAGATAAATGTGATTTATTAAATAATTACAATGTTGGTGAAGATGTGAAGGTTAGTATTAATTTACGTGGTCGTGAATGGGTGAATCCTGAAGGGGAAGCTAAATATTTTAATGCTATCCAAGGATGGAGAATTGAAAAGTTAGAAACTGGCACACCAAATGAAATACCACCAATAGAGGCTGTCGATGCTTTTGAACCTGCTGATAAAATTACTGATGAGGAACCAGATGATTTGCCTTTCTAGTTAAATAAAAAAATAAATTTTATAGCCTTTTAGGAAATACCTAAGGGGCTTTTTCTTTATATTTAATATATGATTTTCTTAAATGATAACATATGGTTTCCTCCTGTTTCATCAGCCTCAATAGATGGAATGATTGCCATTGGGGGAGACTTATCAGTAGAACGATTATTGTTAGCATATAGAAGCGGTATCTTTCCCTGGTACAATGAGGGAGAACCAATTGTATGGTATAGCCCTGATCCCAGAATGGTATTATTTCCTGAGAAATTAAAAGTATCTAAAAGTATGCGGCAACTAATCAATAAAAAGATATTTAAAGTTACTTTCAATACTCATTTTAATGAAGTTATTGCCAATTGTAAAATAATGAACAGAAATGATCAACTCGGCACCTGGATAACAGATGAGATGCAAAAAGCTTATACTAAACTACACGAATTTGGGGTTGCTAAATCAGTTGAGGTTTGGCTGGACGATAAACTTGTAGGAGGCTTATATGGAATTGATCTAGGTACAATTTTTTGTGGAGAAAGCATGTTTAGCCACGTATCAAATGCTTCTAAAATTGCCTTTATATATTTAGTAGAAAAATTGAAAAGTGAGAATTATAGTTTGATTGATTGTCAAATGTACACTAGTCATTTAGAAAGTTTAGGAGCTCAAGAAATTCCAAGATCAGATTTTTTAAAGTATCTTTGAATTGAAAATATTTTGTCATGAATATTAAAAACGCACAGACAGTAGTAGACCATTGGATCAAAGAGCATGGTGTTCGTTATTTTAATGAATTGACCAATATGGCACAACTAACGGAAGAGGTTGGAGAAGTGGCTCGAATTATTGCGCGGCGATATGGTGAGCAGAGTGAAAAAGAGAGCGATAAAAATAAAGATCTAGGCGAAGAACTTGCAGATGTATTATTTGTGGTTTTATGTTTAGCGAATCAAACGGGGGTTGATCTACAGCAATCTTTTGATCAAAAAATGGATGTTAAAACTAAACGAGACCATGATCGTCATCATAACAATAAAAAATTAAAATAATGACATTTTTAGAGAAAGCGCAAACAAGTATTTTTTGGAGAAATGTAATGAAAATATCTAGTATGTTTGTCATCATTATCGTCATAATTTCATTGCTGTTCAATAGCTTTTCATCAATTATTAATTTTGATGTTGACGCGATCAATTCTCAAAACTTTACAGAGGGTAAGTGGGTGAATTTTATCATTCCTAAGTTAGCCATAGGTCTACTATATGGTATGTGGGTAACCAATAGAAATATGAAATAAGAAAGAGGCTAGTTTTTAGCCTCTTATATTTTAATCTAATTGAATAAGATCGATACTACTTTCTTTTACTTTTTTATTCAGCTCCGTCACATCATTTTTAAATAATTGATAAAGATTGTCCAACTCCGTATCTATGTCTTTCATAATTTCAATTTTAAAAGCTATAGCTTGATCTGTAGGTTTAGAATTTCCTATTGAAGTTAATGAATTTAAGTGCCCCAATTTATTATTTAGTTTAATAGGGAAATTCAAAGGATCTTGATTACTCTTACTTTTTGTTTGGTATAAGTTGTTTTCTATAACAGTTATTGCTTTAGAAATTTTATCGGCAAAGTCTATCAATTCTTTATGTTTTTCTTTATCAGATATCGAATTATTTAATTGTTTGATCTGATTTTTAACCTTTGTAACATTTTTTAAGGCTTTGTGAATTTCAGTTAATTTATCACGAATCTCAATAATAAAGTCAAATTGTCCTTGCATATCCTCCATAGTAGCTTCGCTTCTTGGGTCTTTTAAGATATTAAAGTCATGAGTTTTTGATAATCCGTTTTTTACTAACACAACCTTATAATTACCTGGTATTGCTTTCGGACCACTTAATGAGGCCCACCATAAGATCATACCCTTTATTTTTTCGGCATCAGGATACATCATATTCCAGTTAAATTGGTTGCTACCAGGATTTACTTTTAACTCTTCCTCTTTTTTTTCTTTATCAGGATGCGTAGAATATTTTTTTATCAGCTTCTTATTTTTATCAAATATGGAGAGGGAAATGGTATCACTCTTCGTTGTATCTTTTACATAAAAATTAACGGCAACACCTCCATAATGATTCTGACCTTGAGTTTTTGAAGTCGCCCCTCTTCCACCATTTAATCTATAACTGTCAAAGGGTTTAAACAGAAAAAAATCTTCATTAATCAGATTATTATCCAGCTGGTGTAAAGGTGTTAGGTCGTCTATAATCCAAAAAGAACGTCCTTGGGTAGCCGCTATTAAATTGTTGTTTTTTACGGCCAGATCGGTTATCGGAACAATGGGCAAATTCAATTGAAACTTTTGCCAGCTGTTACCATCATCAAAACTAATATACATTCCACGTTCAGTTCCAGCATATAATAACCCTTTTCGATTTGGGTCAGTACGGATAGCTCGGGTAAAGTCTTCACTTCCAATTCCATTAGTGATTAGTTTCCAAGTTTTACCATAATTAACAGTTTTATAGATATAAGGTCTGTAATCACCAGTTTTGTATTTAGTTCCAACAAGGTAAGCTCCACCCTTAGTAAACGGATCAATTTCAATACAATTGATCATCATCCATTCAGGCATTATTTTAGGGGTAACATTTTGCCAATCTTTTCCCCCATTACGTGAAATATGTACTAAACCATCATCAGAACCTGTCCAGATTAGATCTTTTTCTAATGCAGATTCTGTTGCGGCAAAAATTGTCCCGTAGTATTCAACACCAGTATTATCTTTTGTGATTGGCCCTCCCGAAGATTCTAGTGTTTTAGGATCGTTTCTGGTAAGGTCCGGACTTATGATTTCCCATGATTGTCCTTCGTTTGATGTTACATGCAGATGATTAGACGCTGCATACAATTTCTTAGGATTATTTGGAGAGAAAAATAGAGGAAAATTCCATTGAAAACGATATTTAAAATCTTCAGCACCATGGCCCATTGGATCGTCTGGCCAAACATTGATTGCTCTTCTTTCATTTGTTTTATGATTGATTCTAGTTAATAATCCACCATAACTACCACCATACACAATGTCGTTATTAGTTGGATCAACGGCAATGTGAGCACTTTCACCACCTGCTGTAGATTCCCAATCTTTTACTGATATAAATCGACCATCTGTTCTGTGGGTAATACGAACGGTAGAATTATCTTGTTGAGCTCCATAAATTCTATAAGGAAAATGATTATCGGTGGTTACCCTATAAAATTGAGAAGTGGGCTGATTATGATAGGTTGTCCAATTTTCCCCGGCGTCAAATGTTACTTGAGCTCCACCGTCATCACCAATGATCATTCGTTGATTATCTTCCGGCGCTATCCAAAGGTCATGATGATCGCCATGAGGAGCATTATAGGTTTCATATGTTTTACCTCCATCTTTTGACCGATGGTATCTCACATTCATTACATAAAAAGTATTTTCATCTTGGGTGTCACCATATATTCTGGTATAATACCAGGCGCGTTGACGTAATTTACGCTCACTATTAATTAGTTTCCATTTTTTGCCTCCATCTATAGATTTATAAACACCTCCATTTTTATTCTCTATAAGTGCCCAAACTATATCTGAATTCATAGGAGAAACAGCTACGGCATTAATACCCCAAATACCTTTTGGTAATCCTTCATTTTTAGAAATATTAGTCCAGGTATCTCCACCGTCAATACTTTTCCATAAGGCAGAACCTTCACCGCCACTTGAAAGACTATATGGGGTTCTTCTCACATTCCAGGTTGATGCGTATAAAACTCTTGAATTATTGGGGTCTATAATCAAGTCAATTGCTCCGGCATTAGCGTTGGCAAACAATACTTTTTTCCAGGATAAACCACCATCTTTAGATTTATAAACACCTCTTTCATTAGAAGATTTATAAAGATCTCCTAACACAGCTGCATAAACGATATCTGGATTTTTAGGATGAATTCTAATACGAGGTACGTGTCTTGAATTTTTTAAACCAATATTTTTCCAGGTTTTACCAGCATCAACAGATTTCCAAATACCATCTCCAGAAGAAACATTTCCTCGAACTGTTTTTTCGCCATTTCCAACATATATTACATTATTATCCCATTCACTTACAGCGATAGAACCTACAGAACCCCCAAAATATCCATCAGACATATTTTTCCAAGTATTACCAGCATCTGATGTTTTCCAAATACCTCCTCCTGTAGAGCCCATATAAAATAAATTAGCCTTGCCAGGCACACCAGTTACCGCTGCACTACGACCTCCTCTAAATGGTCCAATATTTCGCCATTGAATGGCGTCATAATATTTCTCTGAAAATTTGGTCACATTTTTTTGTGCATTACCTTTGTAGCTTGCCGATAATAAAAGGAAAGTAATAAGAAGAATTATTTTTTTCATTAGAACTTGGATTGTTGAATAGAAGGCTAAATTTAGCAATAAAAACCAAACGTTGATACTCCATAAATGGATTTATTCTTAGATTATACTGATAAACAAATAGTTACCCAACAAATTAAAATTTCGGGCTCAAAAAGTGAATCTAATAGATTACTTATTTTGAAACAATGGTATCCGAATTTGTCTTTGGAAAACTTATCAGATTCTGATGATACTATACACTTACAAGAAGCCTTGAATTCAACCAAAGATGTTATTGACATTGGCCATGCAGGTACCGCTATGCGTTTTTTAACAGCCTATTTTTCTGTATTAGAAGGGAGGGAAGTCACGTTAACTGGTTCTGACCGTATGCAAAATAGGCCCATTAAAATATTAGTTGATTCGTTACGTAAGTTAGGGGTTAAGATTGAATATGTCAATAAAGAGGGATACCCACCATTAAAAATAATCGGAAAAAAGATTGTTAAGGACAAGGTGAATATAAAAGGTAATGTCAGTAGTCAATTTATATCTGCATTGGTTTTAATTGCGCCATCATTAAAAAATGGTTTAGAAATAGGACTGCTGGAAGAAATAACCTCAAAGCCTTATTTGGAGATGACTTTAGATCTATTAAATCAACTTGGAATTTCTACGTCATGGGAAGGGAACCTAATCAAAATCCCACCAAATAATAAAATTGCTAATAAAACTACTGTTGTAGAATCTGATTGGAGTTCAGCTTCTTATTTTTATAGTTTATTAGCACTAAGTGAGATAGGTACATGTGTAACATTATCTTCTTATAATAAAATAAGCCTTCAAGGAGATAGTTGTTTAGTAGAAATATATAAGAACTTTGGAGTAATAACTAAATTTCAGAATAGCTCGATCATTCTTACTAAATCGGTTGAAATTCTGAATGAGAACGAAGTATCTTTAGACCTAAGAAATGCCCCAGATCTCGCGCAAACAATAGCGGTTACATGTTTTGGATTAGGGTTGGCTTGTAATTTAACAGGATTGCATACCTTAAAAATAAAAGAGACTGACCGGTTAATGGCTTTGAAGAATGAACTGGAAAAACTGGGTGCTACAATAGAAATTACGAATAAAAGTTTGCATCTTGAGCCATCTTGCCAGATCAAAAGAAACGGTGTAATTAAAACCTATAATGACCACCGAATGGCTATGGCTTTCGCTCCATTATCACTAAAAGTACCCATAACTATTGAAGATGCTGATGTGGTTACAAAGTCTTATGTAAGTTTTTGGGAACATTTCGGGAGTTGTTTTATATAAAAAAGGCTCCTTTTTTACTCGATGTATGGATTTTGCTGCTATGAAGACAATTTACTGAATTGATTGAATTTTTTTGATTCAATATTGTCTACCGTAATACCTTTTTTTACAAAACAGCTGTCATAAAGCGACATAAAATTATTGCCTTGCAAAGGTTATGAGATTTTTCAATATGTGATATTATTCGTAATAATTAAATAATTATATTTGTTCTTCT
>CAZJCZ010000043.1:0-15667 GCA_964544575.1 uncultured Flavobacteriaceae bacterium
TGAAAATCAACAATAAAGAATTCTTGTGAATTTTTAAAAATATACCGAATGGTATTTAATAGTTTGATTCGGCGCCTTTTCTAAGTTAACCGTAATATTAAAAACAGATCCCTTTTAAGAGTATTATTTCTATAATTATCAATATAAAATTTCATCATTAGGCTAGAACTTTGCTATCGCTTTTTCTATACTACTGACAGTTTCTTCTTTACCTATTAAGCCCATAACATCAAATAAATTTGGGCCCTGTAAAGCTCCAACTAAGCTTAACCTCAAAGGCTGCATCACTTTTCCGAAACCAATTTCTTTAGACGTAATCCATTCTTTAACCAAGGGTTCAATATTTTGAGATGAAAAATCATCTATAGAATCCAACAACTCAATAAGATCGCTCATTAACTTACCCGTTTCAGGCTTCCAAATTTTTCTAGCAACTTTTTCGTCAAAAGTGGTCGGACCCATAAAAAAGAAACTACTTAGATTCCAAAGGTCAGAAACGAAAGTTGCCCTTTCTTTGATCAAGCTAACAACTTTAGTTACATAATCATTATTGTTTAAAATGAAATTTGAAATTTGATTTTCAGATTCTTCACTTTTGATTGCAGCTGCATTCAGCTCTTTTTCAAGAATGGGTAAAAACAGTTCAGTTAAATCAGTATCACTTTTTTGCTGTAAATACTGTTGGTTAAACCATTTCGCTTTTTCAGGGTTAAATTTTGCTCCCGCCTTACTCACATGTTCTAAACTGAAGGTATTAATGAGCTCGTCTAACGAATAAATCTCTTTTTCAGACCCATCACCCTCATTCCACCCCAATAAGGCCAACATATTTACTAAAGCTTCAGGAAAATAGCCATCTTCTCTATACCCACGGGAAACATCATTGTCAATTTTCCATTCTAATGGAAAAACAGGAAAGCCTAATTTATCTCCATCACGCTTACTCAACTTACCTTTTCCTTCAGGTTTTAATATGAGAGGCAAATGTGCAAACTCGGGTTCTTTCCATCCAAAAGCTCTGTATAACAATACATGTAAAGCTAAAGAAGGTAACCATTCTTCACCACGAATTACGTGGCTTATTTTCATCAAATGATCATCCACAATATTGGCTAGATGATAGGTGGGCATTCCATCAGATTTGAATAGAATTTTATCATCCAGCACATTGGTGTCAATTTTTATATCTCCCCTAATAATATCATTCAATAACAATGTTTCATTTTCTGGAGACCTAAACCTCACTACATACTTTTCTCCAACATTAAGGCGGTTTTGTACTTCTTCAGCTTTAAGCGTTAAAGAATTGTCTAATTTTAATCGATTATGCCAATTGTAAATAAAGGTTTTCCCTTTTGCCTCATGATCTTTTCTATGAAAGTCTAATTTCTCTGCAGTATCAAAAGCATAGTATGCATTACCAGAATTGATTAACTCATCAACATATTGTTTATATATATCTTTTCGTTCAGATTGACGATAAGGACCCAACTCACCACCAATCCCCGGACCTTCATCAAAAGGAATGTTTAACCAATTCAAGGCTTCAATAATGTATTTTTCAGCACCTTCAACATACCTATTTTGATCAGTATCTTCAATGCGAAGTATAAATGTTCCTTTGTATTTTTTAGCAAATAAAAAATTAAATAATGCTGTTCTTACACCACCAATATGTAAGGGCCCCGTAGGGCTAGGCGCAAATCGTACTCTAACGTTGTTAATCATTCTGTTAAAATTTGAATGCAAAGATACTATTTGACAATGAAAATAGTATTTTTATGTTTTATAAATACATGAGTAATTTTACAAGCATACAACAAAAACTTAAAGAGTTCATTACAAGGTTTTATTCTAATGAACTTATTAAAGGTCTGATTTTATTTTTGGCCTTCGGCTTGCTATACTTTATTATTACGTTGTTTATAGAATATTTTCTATGGTTACCACCTAAGGCCAGAAGTGTTTTATTCTTTGCATTTATTCTGGTTGAATTAGGATTACTTATTAAATTTATAGCCATACCAATATCCAAACTACTAGGTTTTAAAAATGGAATTTCCTTTACGGAGTCATCTAAAATTATTGGTAACCATTTCCCGGAAGTTGATGACAAATTGTTGAATATACTTCAGCTCAATGAGAACAAAGAGCAGTCGGAATTGTTAATTGCTAGTATTGAACAAAAATCAGAATCTTTAAAACCTTTCATTTTTAAAAAAGCTGTTAATTTCAGAAGCAATATTAAGTATATAAAATATTTATCTATTCCGCTGGTAATATGGCTTTTAGTTTACCTTTCTGGTAATATATCCATTTTTAATGATAGCTTAACAAGGGTTGTACACTATCAAACGGCATATGAACCACCAGCGCCATTTAGTTTTAGAGTTTTAAATACTAATTTAAGTATTGTAGAGGGGAAGCCTTTTGAATTAGAGGTGGAAACGGTAGGGAATATTATTCCTGAAAATGTTAGGATACACTTTAACACAGAAAACTATATTTTAAAAGATAAAAGCCAGGGCTTATTTTCTTATGATTTTATAAACTTTAAAGAATCGGTAATTTTTTATTTGGAAGCAAATGGTGTAAAGTCTAAAAACTATCGGTTAAATATATTAAAGATCCCAATTGTTATTGGTTTTGAAATGTTTTTGGACTACCCAAATTATACAGGTAAAAAAGACGAAACTGTAAAAAATACGGGTTATGCAGTCGTACCCGAAGGCACCAATGTTACCTGGAATATTAAAACAGAAGAGACGGATTCATTAACTTTTATTAGTAATGATTCATATCCCTTTGAATTGAATACTTCTAATGATTTTTCAATCAGAAAACAATTGAACCAGACAGTAGGTTATCAAATCAGTACATCAAACAAAAATTTGAAGGATTATGAGAAGTTGAGTTATGTTATTGAGGTTGTAAAAGACGAGTTCCCTAAAATTGATGTGAAAACAGATATAGATTCAGTAAGTAGGGGGCCGGTACAGTTTGCTGGTCAAGTAAGTGATGATTACGGTTTAAGCAAGTTGAATTTAGTCTATTATACGGTTGAAAATAAGGCATCTCTAATAAAACAAACTATTGAAATAGAAAAAACCACTTTCGAAGAGTTTTACTATATATTTTCGCCATTACAATTGGATATAAAGGAAGGGGTAGCTTATGAAATGTACTTTGAAGTATTTGATAATGACGCTGTTAATGGAAATAAATCCGTTAAGAGCAAAGTTTTTAAATATTATAATAAAACTGAACAAGAAATTACAGACGATTTATTAAAAGAACAGCAACAAAATTTTGATGAGCTGAATAAAACGGCCAAGAATGCTGAGAAATTAAGTAAAGAGTTCGAAAATTTTTCGAAGGAATTAAAGAATAAGTCGGAGTTAAATTGGAATGATAAAAAAGAGTTAGATGATTTTTTAAAACGTCAGGAACAGTATCAAGAAATGTTGGAAAAACATACTGAGGAACTTAAGGAGAATTTAGACGAACAAGAACTGCGGAATGAAGATCAGTCATTAAAAGATAAAAAAGAGGAGCTTAAAAAACGAATAGAGGAAGCGCAAGAATTGCAAAAGAAGAATGACCTGTTAGAGCAGCTAAAGAAAATGGCAGAGAAACTTGATAAAGAGGGAATGCTAGATAAATTAGAAAAATTTACTCAACAAAATAAACAAAAAAAGAAAACCTTAGAGCGTATGCTAGAATTGGCAAAACGTTTTTTTGTTGAGAAAAAAGCTGTTCAGATCTCAAAAAAGTTGGATTCACTGGCCAACGAAGAGAATAAGCTATCTGATAATAAAAAGAATAGTGCTGAGGAGCAAAAGAAGTTAAATGAAAAATTTGATGATATTCAAAAGGATTTTGATGAGTTACGTAAAGAAAATCGAAATTTGGCACAACCTATGGATTTTCCCGATACACGATCAGATGAAGATGTAACGAAGGAATTAATGGAACAGGCTACTGAGAAACTCGAACAACAAGAGACAGAAAGCAAAGGGGAAAATAGAATGACCAAGCAGGAAGAATTGCAAAACAAAGCTGTTCTTCAACAAAAAGCCGCGGCAAAAAAAATGAAACAGCTTGCACAGAAAATGAATGGAGCTATGGAGGCCATGCAGGGTGAATCAATCGAGGAGAATATAGATGATTTGCGAGCCATCATTGAAAACCTACTTAATTTTTCTTTCGAGCAGGAGCAATTAATGGTGTCATTTGAAGGTGTTGATGCGGCTCATGCGGAATTTCCGGTTAAACTAAAAAAGCAACAAATTTTAAAGGAACACTTTGAACATATTGACGACAGTTTATACACACTTTCATTACGGTTGCAAAAACTTTCTTCTAATATTCAAAAAGACTTAACAGAAGCACATTATAATATTGATAAGTCCTTACAAAATATTGCTGAAAACAGAATACAGCAAGGAAGATCTAATCAGCAATATACAATGACCGCCGCTAATAATTTAGCCGATATGTTAAGTAATTTATTAAATAGTTTACAGAATCCGGGAATGGGCGAAGGGAAAGGCAAAGGAAATTCTTTCAGTTTACCAGATATTATAGAGAAGCAAAAAGGATTGGGAGAGAAAATGAAGGAAGGGATGAAAAAAGGTGAAGATAAAGGAAAGGGTAAACAAGAAGGAGAAGGAGAAAGGGGTACTGGTAAGGAACGAATGAGTGGAGAACAATACCAGATCTATCAAGAACAGAATGCTTTAAGGCAAGCATTACAGGAAATCATAGGTAAGGATGGTAAGACCGGCTCAAAAGGGCAGGAGGCGTTGAAACAAATGGAAGCATTAGAGAAACAATTATTAGATAAGGGGTTTACAAATGAAGTATTGCAGCAAATGCTACACCTAGAACATGAATTACTTAAATTGGAAAATGCAACTCTCAAACAAGGAATGGACAAAAAAAGAAAATCACATACCAACGAAACTCAAGTTAGCAAAAGAATCATACCTCAAATAAAAAATAAAAAGCTCTATTTTAATTCGACTGAAATTTTAGATAGAGAACCTTTACCGTTAAAGACTAATTATAAAAAGAAGGTGCAAGAATATTTTAAGAATAGACCTGGCAAATGATTACATTCAACTATGAAACGGAGTTTAAACTAAGAACAGAAACACAAATTGCTAATTGGATTTCAAAATCAATCGTCAATGAAGCTTATAAAGAAGGAGATATTAATTATATTTTTTGTGACGATGATTATTTGTTAGGCTTAAACATTAAACATCTAAAACACAATACGTTAACGGATATTATTAGTTTCGATTATACGCTAGGTAAGATACTTTCTGGTGATATATTTATCTCTGTAGATAGGGTAAAAGAAAATGCCTTAGAATACAAAGTTAAAGTTGACGATGAGTTACAACGGGTCATAATTCATGGTATACTTCATTTTTGTGGATACAAGGACAAAACTAAAGATGACAAACGGTTAATGCGCAAGAAAGAAGATTATTACCTATCTTTGCGCACTTTTTAAAATCCATTTTTAAATGTTCCACGTGAAACAATGAGTTTATTTCAAGAGACATATGATGTTATAGTTGTTGGCGGCGGCCATGCGGGCAGTGAGGCTGCGGCTGCTAGTGCTAATTTAGGAGCAAGCACCCTCTTGATTACAATGAGCTTACAGAACATTGCTCAAATGAGCTGTAATCCGGCAATGGGCGGTATAGCCAAAGGACAGATAGTTCGGGAAATTGATGCATTGGGAGGATATAGTGGTATTGTGACTGATAAAACTGCAATTCAGTTTAAGATGCTAAACAAATCCAAAGGACCAGCAATGTGGAGTCCAAGAGCGCAGAGCGATAGAATGCGTTTTTCGGAAGAATGGAGAATAATGTTAGAACAAACACCAAATTTAGATTTCTATCAAGATATGGTCAATGAACTATTAGTTGAAAATAATCAAATTGTAGGCGTAAAAACGTCGCTTGGAGTTTCTATTAAGGCTAAAACAGTTATTTTAACTACCGGTACTTTTTTGAATGGTTTAATACATATAGGTGATAAAAAATTTGGAGGAGGTAGAGCTGGTGAAAAAGCGTCAGTTGGCATTACCGAGGACTTATTGAAATTGGGGTTTGAAGCTGGAAGGATGAAAACAGGAACGCCCCCTAGAGTTGATGGACGGTCGTTAGATTATTCCAAAATGACAGAGCAACCAGGGGATATAAAGCCTGAAAAATTTTCGTTCAATAAGCTAACAAAACCGTTAACAACTCAACGATCATGTCACATGACATATACCAGTTTAGAAGTGCATGATCTATTACGTGAAGGCTTTGAAAGATCCCCAATGTTTAGTGGACGTATACAAAGTATTGGACCTAGATATTGTCCTTCCATCGAAGACAAAATAGATCGTTTTTCAACTAAAGACAGGCATCAATTGTTTATTGAGCCGGAAGGTTGGAATACTGTTGAAGTTTATGTAAATGGTTTTTCAACATCCTTGCCGGAGGATGTTCAGGCAAAAGCGCTCAGTAAAGTTAAGGGTTTTGAAAACGTAAAATTCTTTAGATTTGGTTATGCAATTGAGTATGATTATTTTCCGCCTACCCAACTAAAACATACATTGGAAACCAAACGAATTGAAAATTTGTTTTTCGCAGGACAAATAAATGGTACAACTGGTTATGAGGAAGCGGCTGCACAAGGAATGATGGCCGGTATTAATGCTGCCTTAAAAATTCAAGAAAGACCTCCGTTTATACTGAAACGAAATGAGGCTTATATTGGGGTCTTAATAGATGATTTAATAACAAAGGGAACGGAAGAACCATATAGAATGTTCACATCCCGAGCAGAATATAGAACCTTATTAAGACAGGATAATGCAGATTTACGATTAACACCAAAATCTTTTGAAATAGGATTGGCTTCTCAAGAACGAATGAATCGTGTAATAGAAAAGCAAGAAAAAACGGATGCATTTGTTTGTTTTTTACAAGAGAGCAGTATTAAACCACCCGAGGCAAACCCTATTCTAAAAGAAAAAAATTCTGCTGAAATAAATCAGTCTATGAAGATGTTTAAAATAGCATCTCGGCCTCAGTTAGATTTTAATGATGTACGGCAATTTCCGGGGGTTAATGATTTTATAATTGATAATAATATTGATAACGAAATTATTGAACAAACGGAAATACATGTTAAATATGCCGGTTATATAGAAAAAGAAAAGAACAATGCAGATAAATTAAACAGGCTTGAAAACATTTCAATTCCTTCTAATTTTGATTACCATAAAGTAAAGTCATTGTCTTACGAAGCGAGAGAAAAACTGACCAATATACAGCCAACAAGTATATCACAAGCGAGCAGAATATCCGGGGTTTCGCCTAGCGATGTTTCGGTACTGTTAGTTTATATGGGAAGATAAAATTAATGTTCCACGTGAAACAAATAGAAAAATCTCCGATAAGAAATAACTCTCTAGATCTTTATTTAAAATGCAAAGATTATACTGTTTCACGTGAAACATTTTCTATTTATATAGATAAAGAATCACAACTTTTAATAACAACCCCAAGACCTGCTGTTGAAGATTTGAGCAGATATTATGATAGTGACGAGTATATTTCTCATTCAGATTCGAAAGAATCTCTAATTGATAAGGTTTATCAGATCGTTAGAAATTACGCTATTAGAAAAAAAGTTAAACTCATTAATTCTTTTAATACTACTAATAAATCTGTATTGGATATCGGTTCAGGCACGGGTGATTTTTTAATGGCCTGTAAACAAAATGGGTGGAGTATAGATGGGGTAGAACCAAATAATAAGGCTAATAAAGAAACAAGAAAAAAAACGTTTACAGAAATCTCAAAGGATATATCAGAATTAGGTAATAAGCAATTTGATGTTATTACTATGTGGCATGTATTAGAGCATGTACCAAACCTGAATGAATATATTTCTATATTAAAAACAATTTTAAAACCGAATGGAACTTTAGTAGTCGCTGTGCCTAATCATAAAAGTTACGACGCAACTTATTATAAAGAGTTTTGGGCGGCTTATGATGTGCCCAGGCATTTATGGCATTTTTCGAGATTATCAATTGATAAATTGTTTCATTTAGCAGGTATGAAAGTAACTAAAGTCTTACCGATGAAATTTGATTCCTTTTATGTAAGCTTACTTTCCGAAAAGTATAAAACAGGAAAATCAAATTTCTTAAAAGCCTTTTTTATTGGATTACGGTCTAATTTAAAAGCAAGAACCTCAAAAGAGTATTCTTCTCTCATTTATGTTATAAAGAACGTTTAAAACTGATTTTAAGCTATTTTAAGAGGTTTTCAGAGGTTCTAATATAATTCTTTATAGCCAACGAATTAAAAGTCTTAGAAACACCCGAATTATTGCCCCATTTACAATAATTTTTTTTTATTGAAATAATTAAATTGATAAGTATCGCTTATTTAAAATTAATTCTTCTGAGTTTTACTAAAATTATGTAGTTTTGCGCAAAATTTATAAATAGATACAAAATGAAAAAATTAGGAGTAACATTACTGTTGGCCGTATTATTAATTTCTTGCACACAAACAAAAATGGCGTATGTTGATGTCGACGAAATATTGAAAGAGTATAAAGGGACTAAGGATGCGGAGAAAGAAATGAATAAAAAGTCTGCCGAGATAGGTAAAGAATTAGACGAGCAAGCCAAAGCTTATCAAGCGAAAGTTACCGATTATTATGCGAAAGCTGATAAAATGACCACAAAAGCAAGGCAACAAGAAGAACAAAATTTAATGCAACAACAAGAATTGTTAAAGCAAAGTCAGCAACAAGCTCAAATGAATGTTCAAAAGGATGGGCAAGATAAAATGACTGAAATAAATGAGAATATAGAAGATTTTGTAGCCGATTATGCAAAAAATAATGGTTACACTTATATTTTAGGCACATCAAGTCAAACTAAAACGGTTCTTTATGGTGACACTAAGTCTGATATTACAGATATTATTTTGGAAGCACTGAATGATTCATATAAGAAAAATGATTCAGAAGAAAAGGAAGAAGAGACCACAGAGGCAAAGTAATTTAAAATATTAATAATCAATAAGTTAAAGCTCCAGATATTATCTGGAGCTTTTTTGTTTATTAACAATTAATCTTAAAAATGTTAATAACTCATACTTAATTTAAAAAACTTACGTTATTATATCGCTAACCGAACACTTAATTAAATGAAAAATATTTTTTTGTCAATCTTCGTAGCCCTTACCTCATTGGCACTTGCAGCGCAAACCTCTTCTGGCAAGCATCATATCAAGTACTTAGAAATTAATACCACTCAATCTGATTATGGAGTTGCGTTTTTGGATGATAATAATGTGGTATTTACGACACCGGCAGATGAAAACTCGAATAATAGTCAGTCAGATCTATTTGTCGGAGAAATCGATGAAACAGGAGAAATCGTTAATAAAGAACCTATTCAAGGGGTTAAAGCCTTTAAGAAAGTTTCCAAAACAGGCATTACATACAGTAAAGATCAAAAAACGGTATATTTTTCGGCTAAAAAATTTAAAAAACGAAAAAATAAAAATAAAGCACAATTATTTAAGGCAACTATCGATTCGTTAGGAAATTGGATCAATATCGAAAAATTACCTTTTAATAAAAAGAAATTCTCGGCTGGCGAACCAAGTTTAAGTAAAGATGGCAAAAAACTTTATTTTGCATCAGACAGACCATCATCTTATGGGGGCACGGATATTTTTGTAGTGATTATAAATGAGGATGGAACGTATGGCGAACCAACCAATTTGGGAGATAAAATTAATACTAGTGGTGATGAAGTAACTCCTTATATCACTGACAATAATATCTTGTTCTATTCTTCTAATGGTCGTGAAGACGGTTACGGAAATTTAGATGTATACGCAACAGAAATATTTTCTAATATAGCATCAGAACCGTTGCATTTAGAATCTCCCGTAAATAGTATTAATGATGATTTTGCATACATAGTTAATAGTAATAATAAAGGCGGATTTTTCTCTTCAAATAGGTTACAGGGCCAGGATAATAATGATATGTATTCGTTCATTATTGAAGATATCAAGCCTGAAAAATGTTTACAACAGATAGCCGGAGTGGTTAAAGACAAGGAAACATTGGAAATAATAAAAGATGCGGCAATGACCTTATTTGACAATGATGGAAATCAAGTTCAACAAGTGCTAACTGATAAAAACGGAGAGTATAGTTTCGATTTAGATTGCAGTCAAACTTATACATTAGTAGCGTCAAGTTTATATTATTCAAAAGAAGAACATATTATTAATACAGCAAATTACAATAGAGCTCCAGAATTAGAAGCTAACAAATTCTTAAGCAAAATGACAGGAGCTGAGTTAGAAGAGGCTCTTGCAACTGCTATAAATGGTGAACAACCAATAAAAGAGGAAACAAAAGTTGAAGAACCAATTGAGAAAGCTATAGAAGAGGCCGCCATTAATGATGTATATTTCGGTTTTGATAGGTCAAATATTACGTCAGAATCGGCAAAAGAGCTGGATAAACTTGCTAGTATAATGGAGAAAAACGCATCACTAAATATAGAGGTATCTGCTTATACAGACGCAAGAGGTAGTAGTGCTTATAATTTGAAATTATCTAACCGAAGAGCTAAATCGACAATTGAATATTTAGTCTCTAAAGGAATTGAAAGAAGCCGAATATCTGGTAAAGGTTACGGTGAAAGTAATATGGTGAATAAATGTGTTAACGGAGTAGAATGTAGTGAGGATGCGCACCAAAAAAACAGAAGAACCGAAATCACTTTTGTTAATGGCACAGCACAAACATTCAATGTTAATAATTCTAAGCAAATAATTGCGTCACAAAACAATGATGTAGAATTAACAAATGATGTAAATATTTTGGGCACTCAACAAATCGTCAAAAAAAAAAGTTAGATACACTTAATAATAAACAAGGGTTATTAACCTCTAAAAATAAAGTATTAAATAAAATTGATGAGGATAAAGTAGATACTTCAATATATAACTATTTAGATGAAGATGTTATATTAAGCGATACCAACGAAAAAGGAGTAAATAATAGCTTTAATAATAGAACAAGTCAGGAACTTACTGTAAATATATCTTCAGATAAGAATAAAAGTATATCTGATTATTATATTGATGACGGTAAATCGAATATTTTAACAAAACAAAATAATTCAACCAAACCATTTAAACAAGAGTTAATTAAACCTGATACTTTAGAAGGATCCAACTCACGAAATACTTTAGTATTCAATAAACATCACGATAAAAAAGATGCTGTTTTTGAGAATGAAAAAGAAGAAAATAAAATTGGACCATTAGCTAAAATTAATTTCACAACGGTTTCTTCAGAACAATCATTACCCCCTCCAACCTCCCTTCAAATAGAAGAAAAAGACACAAATAAAAGTAGATTAATTTCTAAAAAAGTCAACGGAAAAAAAGTTATAAAAAGCATTAAAAGCAATGCTATTCAAAGAAGTTATAGTAACGAATCAGAAGAAACATATGATAAAATACAATTACCTTACAACAAAGATTTAAGCAAAACAGGAGATGCTAAAAATATAATTTCAACCTCAAATAATCTATTTGAAGGAGAAAATTTCGATGATTCAAAAAACGTTTTAGAAAAAAGAGAATCAACATCCAAAGAAAATTTAGAGTTGGAAAACTTAATTAATAATCATGATGTTGTTAACGGAACATCGAATGAAAAAGGAGGTGTTAAGAATAAATTAGTTATACCGGGAAATTGGGGTATAGAGCAGAAAGGTCAAAATAGTGATGTACCTGAAACGGTAATCATAAATAAGGCTTTGATCATGAGTACTGTAAATGTCTCAGCGATGAAGATAAAGCCGAATGGAAAATATATTGAAACGGATATTGCTTCAAAGACACATGCTATTCAGGTTAATTTTAAATTGAGCAAAAATTCATTTATTAAAGCCGGTAATAAAACCATATATATAGTGATCCAAAATCCCAAAGGTAAAGTTATCAATGAAAAAGGAACATTTGTACTGAAAAACGGTCAAGAACTGTCCTATACCGACCAAACAACTACTTATTACTACAAGACAAATTTAGATGTAACAATAATGTCCGACAGGTTTATTCAAAAGATTGTTAAAGGAACTTATATTGTTAAGATATATATTGAAGGTGAGTTAATTGGTATGACGTTGCTAATATTAGGGCCGTATTAATAAATTCATAATTTGAACATCTCAAACAGTAATAAGTGTACTCTACAACATTATATATACTCCAAATACAGTTACCATAAAATACACCGCTACGGTCATGGCTCCGGCATAATCTTTAGCAACACGTTGTCCGAATAACAACGCTAACAATATTTTTGCCGCTATGACCGAAGCGTAAAAACCAATGGTTGTAACCTCTGAAATGTATATTTGAATAATACCAATTATACTTAAAAAACCAACTATAATTTCACCAAAGAGTACTACACCTAGCATGAGCGGAACGCTTTTTCTTAAAAAAGTTTTGCTAAAATGCTCTTTTAAAAATGACAAATTCCCATTCCAATCACTAATTTTATCAATGCCTGACTGTAAAAAAGTAATTGCTAAAAACATTAGAATTAAAAGATGCGGGGCAAATTTAGTAGCAATTTGAATAATGTTTTCCATAATGTTTTTTATTTCAATTAAAGATAGTAAAGCTAAAGATTAATTTTAAATTTAGTTTTTGCCATTCAAAGCCAAATATAGTATCTTGCCTAATTATTTAACCTAATAACTCTAAACCATGTTAAAGACCGTACTTGTTGATGACGAGATCAACGCATTAGAGGCTTTAGAATGGAAACTAAACCGCTACATTGGAGATGTTCAAATAATTAAATGCAATTCTCCTATTGAGGCAATTGATATTATACAAACCGAAAAACCTGATATCGTTTTTTTAGATATTGATATGCCTGAAATGGATGGTTTTGAACTACTAAAAAGACTATCTTACACTAATTTTGAACTGATTTTCACTACCGCTCATGATGAATTCGCTCTTAAAGCAATAAAGGTTTCTGCTATTGATTATTTATTAAAACCTGTTGATAAAGATGAGTTAATAACAGCTGTTGATAAGGTAATAGTTTCCCGTAAAGGAAATCAATTAGAAGACAAATTGCAGTCATTATTTACTAATCTTCAAGAAAAAAGCGATAAAATTAATATAGCGGCAGATGGGAAGATCTATTTGTTAGAGAGATCGGATGTAATTATGTTAAAATCTGATAAAAGCTATACGACCATATTTTTGACAAATGATAAAAACATAGTAGTATCTAAGACTTTAAAAGAGGTAGAAAAAAAGTTTGTATATCCCGAGTTTTTCAGGGTACATAACTCATTTTTAGTCAACATTAATCACGTGAAAGAATATTTAAAGAGTATGGGGGGTGAATTAATTATGACAAATGGAATGAGCGCTAGTATAAGCAGAAACAAAAAAAATGAATTACTAGAGAGACTTTTTTAACCATCTTTTATGTTATTAGATTTTAATTCTGAAATTTATTCCTGGATAAGAGGTGCACTTTTTATCTTATTCGTTTATCATTTGATGATCTTCTTTCAAAATAGGAAAAAAGTATTTCTATATTACAGTCTATATCTAATTTGTTTTTTATTTTATTTTTTAAAAGATATAAGTATATCTGATTATTTACCAATATACACATATATCAATTTTTCTCTTCAATTTTTAGGATATGGTGCATATGTAGCTTTTGCTAGAGAGCTCTTAAATACCGGAAAACATGTTCCTGAATGGGACACGCTTCTTAAGCTTGAAATAATAGTCTTTTTAATATTATCTGTAGTTTTTATTTTTATTCAAATTTTATTTGGATACAGCTATCAAGAAAAATTATGGATTATGGTTATGCCAATCTTTACAGTTTTTTCTTTGCTTACCTATATTGTCTTTACTAAAATAAAGGGAAGACATGTTACTTTCTTTATTATTGGCTCTTTGACCTATATGATTTTGGCAAATATTAGTTTATTGGGACCATATGCTTTAGGGAACAACTATTTTATTGCAAGAGGAATAGAACCAATGTTTTTCACGTATTTAGGCGCAATGATAGAAACAGCCATGTTTGCATTAATAATTGGATATACGGTTAGAATCATTGAGAGAAGAAAGACTGAAGTAGAATCTCAATTGGCCTTACAGATTAAAGAAATGAGTGACCTTAAAATGACCGTTTTGCAAACTCAAATGGATCCTCATTTTTTATATAACTCGCTAAACTCTATTAATAATTTTGTACTACAAAATGATATTGAAAAAGCATCAGATTATATCACTAAATTTTCTCGATTGATTAGGGAAATTTTAAAAAACTCATCAAGCCTATCTATTCCTTTAGAAGATGATTTAGGAGTCTTAGGTTTATATGTAAGATTAGAACAAATGCGAATGGTTGGTGGTTTTGATTATGTTGTAACAATTGACGATAATATTGACCTTAAAGAAATAAAAGTTCCGCCATTATTTATGCAACCCTATGTCGAAAATGCTATTTGGCATGGATTTTCAAATTATGACGGGTATAAAAAAATAAATCTTTCTATATATGATGAGGATGACAAAATAAGATGTGAAATTATGGATAATGGTATTGGAATAGACCAATCAAAACAGGGTAAAAAAATCATGGATGGCAAAAGAAAACCTTTCGGACTGAAGGTGTCAGAAGACAGAATAAAATTGCTTTACGAAAATCAAAATGTTTATGTAATTATTGAAGATATTTCGGATGAAAAAACCTCAGGCACTAAGGTTACTTTGAAATTCCCCAAAGTAATGTAATTTACCATTTGTTTAAAGAACTGAACCGTTTATTAGCATTTATAATACAATTATTGATTCTTTTTAAAAGCAACAGGAACAAACCCTAACTTTGAGTTGAATAACGAAACTCCCTTAACCCAATGTCTTTAGCATCGTTTTCAAAACCATCTGATAAAGATGTTTTACTAAATATAGTTGAAAGTGATGCTATTGTTAGTTTTGTGGACAAAGGCAGTATTCTTCAAAACATAAAGGAGACACTTTATGTAAGAACAGTAAAAATTAAACGCGATAACGAAGAAGCTGTAAAAAAAATAATTTATACTAAAAAAGGGATTACTTGGTTATTTAAGACCGTTGAAAATATTGCAACATTTAATAATATCGCTATTGAAAAAGAAAAGTAGTTGGCTACAGTTTATTATCAACCAATTTACGCACAAGGGAAACTTACTATGAAAAGAATAATTTAGAGTTATTCATCAAAAGCCTCAAAACTGAAATTAATTTTCATTTTGAGGCTTCCTTTTACATATTATGTGCGTAGAGTTACAAAAAAATATTATTATTTTCTACTATAGTTTTTTCCCAAGCCAAAAGGTCTACTAAAAAGCACCTCATTATCGCTAGGAGTTATCTCCACAAAAATGAGATTCCAAAAAAAACCTCTTTCTTAAAATCAATTGACGTTAATAAATAATTTCGTTAATCTTGATTCACGTTTTCTCTAAATTTATTCAGATTATAAATACTCTTTT
>CAZJCZ010000044.1:0-8885 GCA_964544575.1 uncultured Flavobacteriaceae bacterium
TAGTCCTAGGAGCCAAATTAGTTAATACGGTTACTTTTTTACCAACGACATCTTCCGGTGAAAAGCTTTCTGCTATGCCACTAACAATAGTTCGCACATCAATACCAACATCTACTTTTAACTGTAATAATTTTTTTGTTTTAGGCACTTTAACCGCTTCTAATATTGTACCAATTCTAATATCTAATTTAGTGAAATCATCAAAATCAATTGTTTCTTTTTGTGGTTCTACAACACTGTTGTCTTCTTCGTTAGCTTTTTTTGACGCTTCTAATTTATCCAATTGTTTTTGAATCTCGTCATCTTCAATTTTAGCAAATAGCAGTTCGGCTTTTCCAATTTGGTGGCCTGAAGGCAGTAATGTTTTGGCTGATGCAATTTCATCCCAAGAAGTCTCGATTGGACCCGATGTGATATTAAGCATTGATTTTAATTTGCTAGAGGTAAACGGTAAAAAAGGTTCTGATAATATGGCTAAACCGGTAGCAATTTGCAATGCCACATACATGATGGTTTGAACACGCTCAGGGTTTTCTTTGATCACTTTCCATGGTTCTTCGTCAGCCAAATATTTATTACCCAAACGTGCTAAATTCATAAGTTCCATCAAAGCTTCCCTAAAACGAAAGCGTTGAATAGATTTAGCGATAATTTGGGGATATTTTTTGAGCAATGCTAAAGTGTCTATGTCAACATCAGAAAAATTTCCTGCAGTTGGTACTTGTCCGTCATAATATTTGTGAGTGAGTACCAATACACGATTTATAAAATTCCCAAAAATAGCAACCAACTCGTTATTATTTCTAGCCTTAAAATCTTTCCAGGTAAAATCATTATCCTTGGTTTCGGGAGCATTCGCCGTTAAGGCATAACGAAGTACATCTTGTTTGTCAGGAAAATCTTCTAAGTATTCATGTAGCCATACTGCCCAATTTTTAGAAGTAGAAATTTTGTTACCTTCTAAATTCAAAAATTCATTGGCGGGTATATTTTCTGGGAATATATAACTGCCTTCCGCTTTTAACATGCTCGGAAAAATGATGCAATGAAAAACAATATTATCCTTTCCTATAAAGTTAACCAATTTGGTGTCAGCATCTTTCCAGTAAGGTTCCCAATCCTTTCCTTCGCGTTGGGCCCATTCTTTGGTCGATGAAATATAACCTATTGGTGCATCAAACCAAACATATAATACTTTACCCTCGGCTTCTTTCAAAGGAACGGGAATCCCCCAATCCAGATCACGAGTTACAGCTCTAGGGCGTAAGCCATCATCTAACCAGGATTTTACCTGACCCAACACATTAGGTTTCCAATCATTGGCATGCCCTTCAACGATCCACTTCTTTAGCCAATCTTGATATTGGTCCAATGGTAAAAACCAATGTTTGGTTTCTTTTAAGGATGGGGTATTTCCTGTAATAGCCGATTTTGGATTGATGAGGTCGGTGGCATTATGACTGGTTCCGCAATTTTCACATTGATCGCCATAACTCTCTTCAAAACCACATTTAGGACAGGTACCAACTACAAATCGATCCGCCAAAAACTGGTTTGCCTCTTTGTCGAATAATTGCTGATTTGTTTCCTCTATAAATTTTCCGTCATTATATAATTTTGTAAAAAATTCTGAAGCTGTGTCATGATGTATCTTCGCTGATGTGCGAGAGTAATTATCAAAAGAAATACCAAAATCATTAAACGATTTTTTAATGATACCATGATATTTATCTACCACTTGTTGTGGAGTAATACCTTCTTTTTTAGCCTTGATACTTATGGGTGCTCCATGCTCATCAGACCCACATATATAGGCGACATCGTTACCTTTCAATCTTAAAAATCTGGCATATATATCGGCAGGTATATAAACTCCTGCCAAATGGCCAATATGAACAGGTCCGTTGGTGTACGGTAATGCTGCTGTTATAGTATATCTTTTTGGCATATTCATTTCAAAAATTTCTATCGGCAAAAGTAAGCAAAACCTATTCTTTTTTACTTATAAAAATGTATTTTTACAAAAAGAAGACGATGAATTGTATGCGTAGATTGAGAATTTTACTCATTGTTTTTTTAGTTGTGTTTCCAACAGTGGTCATAGCGTCATCAAAATTTACCAACCCAATTAAATATAAAATGAATCAAGAATTAATACAACCGCCATATTTAAAAAAAGGTGATACTGTGCTGATTTTAGCAACAGCTGGAATTGTCAACGATTCAACAATAATTGATAATGGTATTGAATTACTAAAGAGTTGGGGGTTGAATGTGAAGCTTGGTAAAAATTTATATGAAAGCAATGGTCATTTTGCAGGAACTGACAAGCAGAGACTTGAAGATTTTCAGAATGCCATTGATGACGATAATATCAAAGCGGTTTGGTGTGCCAGAGGAGGATATGGGACGGTTAGAATTATAGATGATATTGATTTCACAAGATTTAAGGAAAACCCAAAATGGATCATTGGTTTTTCTGATGTAACGGTTTTGCACAACGATATCCATAATTTGGGAATAGAAACAATACATGCCATGATGCCTTCAACATTAAAACCTGACAATGAAGAACAAAAGAAGGCACAAAAATCATTAAAAAAAGCATTATTTGGGAAGAAAATGAAGTATAGAGTTTCAGAATCTAGTTATAATAAAGAAGGAGAAGCTGAAGGTCAATTGGTGGGGGGTAATTTGTCTATTTTATATAGTTTGTTGGGTTCAAAATCAACAATTTCTACAGAGAATAAAATTTTGTTTATTGAAGATGTAGGCGAATATGAATATCATATAGATAGGATGTTACTTAATTTAAAACGAAATGGTTATTTTGACAAATGTAAAGGATTAATTGTTGGAGGAATATCGGATGTTAGAGAAAATGATGTGGCATTTGGAAAAACAGTGGAAGAAATCGTTCTGGATGTTGTAAAAGATTTTGATTTCCCGGTAAGTTTTGATTTTCCTGCCGGGCACATCAGAGATAATAGAACCTTAATTTTAGGGAGAGAAATCTCGTTATTAATAAAAGAAAATAAAGCCGTTGTTAAGTTTCTTAAATAATGGCACAGCATAACGAACTAGGAAAAAAAGGGGAGCAGTTAGCCATTGATTATTTGGTAAAAAAAGGATATACCATTCTTGATAAAAATTGGCGTTTTCAAAAAGCCGAAGTTGATATCATCGCCCAAAAAAAAGAAACACTTGCCGTTGTCGAAGTGAAAACAAGATCTAGTATTGAATTTGGGAATCCTCAGGATTTTGTAAACCCTAAAAAAATAAAGTTGTTGGTGTCAGCTATTGATGAATATGTAGTTTCTAAAAATTTGGATGTTGATGTCAGATTTGATATCATTGCTATTGTGCATGAAAACAAGAATTTCACCTTAGAACATCTGGAAGATGCCTTTTATCATTTTTGACAACTTGTTGTCATGCTGAACTTGATTCAGCTTCTCATTCAAAATTAGAACCTCAAACAAGTTGAAGTTGGCTAATTTATTTATCTAATAATTTCTCAACAAAAGTCTTTAATTCCTCAACATCATCTGGTTTTGCAATCACTTTTTTATTCTTATCTAACACAAAAAAAGAGGGGGTAGCATTGACTCCATAGTCTCGTGCATATTGATTTTGCCATTTATTTTCACCATAGATATTAATGAAGTTCGGGTAATTAATAATTTGAGTTTCCCAATCTGATTTGCTAGTATTATCTTCTAGTCCAACTGTAACTACTTTTATTTGTGGATTGTCTTTTAGAAGATCATATAATATTGGCATTTCCGTTAAACAATGTGAGCACGTTGAACTCCAAAAAGCGACTACATAATTGGCGGCATCGGTTAAACTATACAGATCTTTTTGAGAACTATTTTCTGTCCATAAAATATTGGGTACAGGCATTCCTATGGCAGTTTTTAACTGCCCTTTAATATCATTAATAAACGATGCATCTTGTAACTCCTTCGGCAATTGTAAGTAATGGTTTAACATATAATTTACCATTATTACATTTTGTTGTTGTGAAAAAGTATAAATTAACCCTTCTTCAATATCTTTAGCTAATGTTTTGTTAGCATTCAGATGAGTAATGACAGCAGAAATAGCTTCTTTTTGTAACCGTATTAGAACCTTATCATCTTCAGATGTATTTAAATAAAAAATAAAATCATTGATCTTATCATTGATAAAAGTAGAATTCAATAAGGCCTTATTGCTAAAGTCAATGTTATCGAAAAAATGAGTTTTTATGGAGGCTAAATAATCTGAAGGAATTTTTATAGGTTTTGCAGCATTATATCTGGCACTTGCTTTAATAAAATGATTTACTAATTTTTCGTTTGATTCATTTTCAAAATTTGCCTGATTAGTTTTTAATTTCACATAAAATAAATAATAACTTTTGACTATATTTTCTTGCTCAGTCTTATCTGTTGTATTAAAATATTTTACTTGTAAAGAATCTAATTTTTGTTGCGGCAAAGCAGTAGCTTTTAAATAAGAGTGAAACAGTTTATTATTTTCAGATTCCCTGAATACTGTAGATTGATTAGGGTATTTAGGATTAAAGGTCAATGTTACGTTTTCATTATCATAAATAAAATCAACGAACAACCTATTTTCCAGATCGTATAACAATCGATATATTCCTGTTGAAGATTTTTCGGGAATTATCAAATTAAATTCTCCATTGGTAACCTTAGTATTGGTAATATAATTTTGTTTTGCCCCCTGTAGTTGATATAACACCACCCATTTGAAATTACTGATTGGCTCCATTTTACCCTTAACAGCATGTTGAGCATTGATTACTGATGTAAACAGTAGGAATACGAAAAATATATTTTTTAGCATCTAATGAATCTTTTATGAAACTTTGCAAAAATCAAACCAAAGCAAAAGTACAGTATTTTTGAAAAAATATTTTATGTAGTTTTGATGAAAACCGTCATTATGCAATTTAAAGATAAAGTTGTTTGGATTACCGGGGCATCCTCAGGAATTGGAAGGGCAGTTTCACTGGCCTTATCTAAAGAGGGTGCAAACTTAATTCTATCATCTCGTAATATTGAAAGATTAGAAGCAGTAAAAGCACTTTGTACAAATCCTGACAAAATAAAAATTTTAAAGGTTGACCTTGACGACTATCATAATTTAAATAAATTGGTGCAAAAAGCTATTTCACTTTTTGGAGGTATAGATATTTTGATTAATAATGGAGGTATCAGTCAACGTTCTTTGGCTATTGATACTGATATTACTATTGACACTCGTATTTTTAATACAAATTATTTCGGTACTGTTGCGTTAACGAAAGCATTGTTACCTTATTTTGTTGCTCGTAAAAAAGGTCATGTTGTTGTTGTAACTAGCGTTGTAGGGAAAATAGGAACACCGTTGCGCTCTTCATATGCTGCTTCAAAACACGCTTTACATGGTTTTTTTGATAGTTTGAGATCTGAAGTTTATGATGATAATATTGCTGTGACATTGATTTGTCCGGGATATGTAAATACTAATGTTTCCATAAATGCTTTGACCGCAGATGGCAGCCCTCAAAACACCTTAGATAAAGCTACAGCTGGTGGGCTTTCGCCTGAATATGTTGCCAGAAGAATGTTGAAAGTTATCAAGAAAAAGAAACAAGAAGTTGTAATTGGTGGTAAACTGGAATTGTTAGCTGTTTATATGAAACGGTTTTTTCCAAGAATTTTGGCCAGGATGACACGTAAGATACCTGTCACTTGATTCTGCCATCCGTCCAATTAAACTTAATTAAATTAGAAATCCTTTTTCGCTATATTTGTAACAATACCCCCTTAACGGTCAACTCTCATGAACACATTTTCTTCAGAAAAACTTAGAAAACATTTACCAGAATTTAAGAGTATTTTAGAAGAGTATATTTATCCACTAGAGAAAGATTATCTGGTTTTACCTTTCAGTAAGGTTGAACCTGAATTAAATAAAGTTCGTCAACTTGTCAAACAGAAAGGATTATGGAATCCTCATTTGAGTGAAAGTCATGGCGGTATGGGTTTTAATTTAGTCGAATTTGGTCAAATAAGTGAATTATTAGGAACTTCTCCTTACGGGCATTATTGTTTCAATTGTAATGCGCCAGATATTGGAAATCAGGAATTATTATTGGGGAATGCTTCAGATTATGTGAAACAAACTTTTTTAGAACCATTAATTAAAGGTGAAATTCGAAGTTGTTTTTCAATGACAGAACCTGAATTTGCAGGTTCAAATCCTGTTGAAATGGGTACAATTGCTATAGTTGAAGGTGGTCATTATATCATCAATGGGCATAAATGGTTTACAACTTCTGCCCAAGGTGCTTCTTTTGCTGTCGTAATGGCCAATACCAATCCTGAAGCAGATAACCGTTATCAAAAAGCAAGCATGATCATTGTTCCAACGGATACTGAGGGATTTCATCTAACTCGAAATATTCCCGTTATGGGAGAAGAGAATGATAGTTACTTCAGTCACGGTGAGATCAAATACAATAATTGTAAAGTGCCCATAAAAAATTTAGTTGGAAAAGAAGGTGAAGGGTTCTCATTAGCACAAAAAAGGTTGGGGCCGGGTAGAATTCATCATTGTATGCGTTGGATCGGTATTTGCGAACGAGCCTTTGACCTAATGTGCAAAAGAGCTGTCAATAGGGAGTTGGGTAATGGTGTAAAATTAGCTCACAAACAAACTATTCAGAATTGGATTGCTGAGAGTAGGGCTGAAATTAACGCTTCACGATTTATGGTTTTACATACGGCTAAAAAAATTGATGAAGTGGGAGCAAAGGAAGCAAGAATAGAAATTTCTACTATTAAATTTTATGTGGCTAATGTTTTGACGAAAGTATTGGATAGAGCTGTCCAAATTCATGGAGCACTTGGTCTAACTGATGACACTGTTTTATCTTTTTGGTATAGACATGAACGCGGTGCACGAATTTATGATGGGCCGGATGAAGTTCATAAATCTGCCTTAGCAAGAAAAATACTTAAAAATTACGGTTTAGATATTAGTAAATGATGAATCCTATAGACAGTGCCGTAGAGATTCGTCAAGGTGAAGAACTTGATAAGCAAAAGCTTACTGCTTATTTAAAAGGTGAGTTGAATGAAATTAAAGGGGAATTACATATCAAACAGTTCCCTGGAGGGTTTTCAAATCTCACTTATCTAGTTGTTCTAAATAGTAAAGAATATGTATTACGTAAACCTCCTTTGGGAGTGAATATAAAATCTGCCCATGATATGAGTAGAGAGTTTAAGGTGTTGAGTTTGCTAGAACCTGTTTATCCTAAAATTCCAAAACCAATTTTATTTTGTAACGATGAAAACATTATTGGTTCCTCTTTTTATTTAATGGAACGAGTAAGCGGTATTATTCTTCGAAATCACATCCCCAAAGGTCTAGAGTTAACACCTGATAATTTTAAAAGTTTATCGGCAGAAACGATCGAAAACTTTGTTGATCTGCACAACTTAGAACTAGAAAGATCTAATTTGATCTCGTTGGGTAAGCCTAAAGGATTTGTGAAACGTCAAGTTGTTGGTTGGAGTGATCGTTATTTTAGAGCTGAAACAGATGATATTAGATCAATGAATTTTACGGTTGAATGGATGGGTGATAATATACCTACAAATTCAACTATTTCCTTCATTCATAATGATTATAAATATGATAATATGGTGTTGGATATTGATTCATTAGAAATAAAAGCAGTGTTGGATTGGGAAATGGCAACAGTGGGAGATCCTTTAATGGATTTAGGAACTTCGCTAGCCTATTGGGTTGAAAAGAATGAGCATCTTGCTTTGCAACAATTCAGTCTAACTTGGGCAGAAGGGAATTTAACCCGGCAAGAGGTCATTGAAAAATATGCTGAATTAAGAGATATTAACCTGGAAGAGGTTCTTTTTTATTATGTTTTCGGGTGTTTTAAATTAGCCGTTATTGCTCAACAAATTTATGCCCGTTATAAAAAAGGATTTACCAAAGATGAACGTTTTGCAGGTTTAATTCATGTGGTAAAAGCCTGTGGTAAAAATGCTGAGAACGCTATAAAGTATAACAGGATAAATAATTTTTATTGAGAAAAATGAAAGAACTAACAGACATTAAAAATATTCTCATATTGGGTAGCGGAACATTAGGCCTGCGTATCGCTTTAGCTAGTGCTCTAAATGGTTATAAAGTTACAATCTATGATATTAGAGAAGAAGCTTTTTCTCAGGCTAAAAAAATTCAGACCAATTTGGTAAAAATATTGATCAAAGAAGGAAAATATTCTGAAAAAGATTGTAAAAAAGGACTTCAAAATCAAACATTTACAACTGATGCCATTTTAGCAGCTACCGATGCTGATCTGGTGAGCGAATCAGTTACAGAAGATTTACAATTAAAGAAAAAAGTATGGTCTCAATTTGGCGCATTGTGTCCACAACGCACAATATTCACAACAAATACCTCTTCATTATTACCTTCATTATTTGCTGAAGAAACGGGAAGACCAACACGATTTTGTGCCTTACATTTTCACGATGTTTTTTATGCAAATGTGGTAGATATTATGCCGAATCCTAAAACAGAATCATGGATTATTGACTTGCTTAAGGAGTTTGGAGAAAGTATCCAACAAACGCCTGTAATTATGAAGCGAGAATCTCCAGGTTATATTTTTAATGCCATGCTAATTGCTGTGTTAGGCGCTGCTGGTGCGCTCGTTACTTATGACGTGGCTAGTATTGAGGATGTTGACCGCTCTTGGATGGGTAATTTTAAAATGCCTAACGGACCTTTCGGAATTTTAGATGAAATAGGACTCGATACGGCCTGGCATGTTATTCATGTGTTCAAAGACGAAA
>CAZJCZ010000044.1:8985-15343 GCA_964544575.1 uncultured Flavobacteriaceae bacterium
GATGAAATAGGACTCGATACGGCCTGGCATGTTATTCATGTGTTCAAAGACGAAAAAAGTAAACGTTTTGCCAAGTTGTTGGACACCTATATCAAACAAGGCAAATTAGGCAGAAAAACCGGGGAAGGATTTTATAAATATCCTAATCCTAAATTTAGTGAAGAACGTTTTATAAGTGGGTGAATTAAAATTCCTCTTTAATTCCGTTTTCCCATTCATCCATAAATTCTTTAATTTCTTCGAGAAATTCTTCAGGTTTTTGAGTTCTGTTAATGGTGCTGTGCAGTACAATTTTATTTCGTTCAGGCGGAAAACCTGTTGTAATGGTCCAGGACAATCCATTTGGGCAATCTTTCAATGTAAACCGAACGCCCCCTTTTATTTTATCGTAACTTATTAAAAATTCACCCCAAAGGGTTAATCCTTGAAAATCATTATTGCTATGCTCAATGAAAAGCATTGATTCAGTGAAGTTCTCGAGGCTTTGCGGATGTATTTTGTCTTGAATTATTTGCTCAGTAACCTGTTTGTCTATTATTCTAAAAAATTCC
The DNA here is from genome assembly GCA_964544575.1 of uncultured Flavobacteriaceae bacterium. GTDB lineage: Bacteria > Bacteroidota > Bacteroidia > Flavobacteriales > Flavobacteriaceae > Aureibaculum. Next base: position 9,537 of record CAZJCZ010000044.1, read on the forward strand.
ATTCTTATACTTTTTTGGATTGAAAACTTTCAATCACAACCGTTGATAAAATTAGTACACCTCCAATTATTGTTCTCTCTGCCGGTATTTCATTTAACAATAAGAAACCAAATATAATTGCATAGATCGGTTGTATACTGCTTATGATGCTTGCAGTACTTATTGAAAAATTTTTAAAACTCATGACAAATAACGTATGACCAATGGCAGTAGTTACTAATGCTAAAACGATAAGTGCGCCCCAATCATTTGTTCTTGGGTTCATTTCGAAAAAGAAAAACGCAGGCCATAAAACCAATGTAATGATCACCATTTGATAAAACATGAGCATCGACCCGTGATAATGTGCAATTTTCTTTTTTAGCAATATATTTCTAAGGGCATAAAAAATTGAAGAGATCAATCCGAATAGCACCCCTTTCGTATAGTTGTTTTCTAAAGTAAATTCTGGAGTTAAAAAATATATTCCTATTAATACAATTATGCCAAGGAGAACATGTTTTACATTTAATTTTGACTTAAAAAATATTGGTTCTAACAGGACCGTTATGACGGGATAAGTAAATAATGAAAGCATTCCAATTGCTACATTAGATAATTGTAATGCATAAAAATAAGTGACCCAATGTGCCCCAAAAAATAACCCACTTATTATGATAGTTTTCCAATCTCTACTTTTAGAAATGTTCAAATCAATTTTTTTATACCAGCAAAATGCACCTAGAAGAATAGCGGCGAATAAACAACGCCACCAAATTGTTATTGGCGGCGGCATTGAAATATATCTACCTAACACACCAGAGGTACTAATCAAGAGTACCGCTATATTGAGCTCAATAAGATGATAATGATGTGCGCTTTTCACTTTATATATTGTTTGGTCTATTTATCCGTAAAACTTTGAAGGTAGCCGCATATTGGTTGGTGTAAAAGGGTAGTGGTGGTTACAGGCTGTTTTTATTTTATTATTATAATGCTCATTGAATTTGATTGCTAAGATATAAACATAAAATCGATGTATAGTTTTTAGAATTGTATTTTTCTGAATTAATATAATTGTAGTAATTACTGCGTTGAAATTTTGCCATTTTAAAAAAGCACACAAATAGCAAAATGTTTATGTCTTTAAATCAATACTTTAATCAATTTATTTTCGTTAAATATGACTACAAAGGGGGAATTTTAAAATTAGAAAAATGAAAATATATATTTATTTAATGCTAATGTTAATTGGATTCAACTTTTCCAATGCACAAGGGAATGATGCTATAAATAATGAACTTAAACCTTATAGAATTGGTTTAAAAATAGGTGCTATAAATGTAATAGGTATTGACTTGGAGTATGTAACACCATTATTTAATAATAGAGTTGCTCCTTTTACCGATCTCACTTCATTAAGATATAGGGATGGGGAAGATACATATAGATCAAATATTTTTGAAATAGGAACTAATGTTTATTTTAATAATAAAGGTGATGGAAAAGATCTTTATGGAAGTTTATCATATGGGCATATTAATTTTAAAATGGATCGTATTGATTATGAACTTGATGATGGCAGACAGTTTAGCGGTGTAGCAAAATCAGAAACAAAAGTCAATTTATTAAATATTAAAGTAGGTGCTAAATTTGGAGATAAATTTTATTTTAGAACTGAAATTGGTTATGGTTTTGGGAAAATTCCTGAAAGTATTAAATCAACTGGAATAATAGATGGAAATCAAACGACCGCTTATGAAGATATTAGCGAAGATTTAAAGGATTTCCCCACAGCAGGTAAAAATGGCACCTTGTTGTTTAATATCGGCTTTGGTTTCGAGTTTAAAGGGAAGTAGTTAATTTTTAATATTTTGCTGTCTTGACAATAGGACTTAGGACTCCCTTTGGTAAGAAATTGAAGGAACCTCTGAGTAATTCATTCCTTATTTAAACTTTACTTAAAACCTCTAATGCCTTCTCAATAGAAGTAATATTATCAAAAGTCAGTAATAAACGTAAACCAAGTTTGGTCTCTTTCTCTTTCATTTGGCAAATAGCCATGTTCTGTTGTACAAACTGCAAGACTCTGGTAAACGTTTCTGTTTGATAATAAGCAGATTGTTGATCAGCAATAAAATAACCAATCATTTTACTTTTTTTCAAGATCAACCTTTCAAAACCAATATTTTTTGCCAACCATTTAACCTGAACACTTTTTACTAACTCTTTAGCTTGTATGGGCAATTCTCCAAATCGATCTACTAAATGTTGTTCATAGGTAGCAAGTTCTTCTTCTGTTTTCAAATTACTTAACTCCTTGTATAAATTTAATCTTTCTGTAATGATACTGATATAGTCATCTGGGAATAAAAGTTCAAAATCAGTATCTATTTGCATATCTTTTACGAACTCTTTTGGTTGATCACTACTGTCTTTATAAATTTCTTTGAACTCATTTTCTTTAAGTTCTTCAATAGCTTCGTTTAATATTTTTTGATAGGTGTCAAAACCAATATCATTAATAAACCCACTTTGTTCTCCACCTAACAAGTCACCTGCTCCCCTAATTTCAAGGTCTTTCATGGCAATATTAAATCCACTACCTAAATCAGAAAATAATTCAATGGCCTGAATACGTTTTCGGGCATCATCAGTCATCATATGATATGGAGGTGTTATGAAATAACAGAAAGCTTTTTTGTTAGAACGTCCAACACGCCCTCGCATTTGATGGAGATCTGACAAACCAAAATTATTGGCATTATTGATGAACATCGTGTTTGCATTTGGCACATCTAAACCACTCTCTACTATAGTAGTTGAAACCAGTACATCAAACTCATTATTCATAAAAGCCAGCATCAGTTGTTCTAATTTTTTTCCTTCCATTTGTCCATGACCAATGGCAATGTTGGCATCCGGTAATAAACGCTGTAACATTCCGGCAACTTCTTTAATATTTTCTATACGGTTATGGATAAAAAATATTTGGCCACCTCGGGAAATCTCATATTGAATGGCATCTCTTATGATCTCTTCGCTAAAGCGGATAACATGGGTTTCTATTGGATGTCGATTTGGAGGAGGGGTATTGATAATAGACATATCACGTGCCGCCATTAAGGAAAACTGTAATGTTCTCGGGATAGGAGTGGCTGTCAAAGTTAATGTATCAACATTTTCTTTGATAGTTTTCAATTTATCTTTAACAGCAACTCCAAATTTTTGTTCCTCATCAACAACCAACAAGCCTAGATTTTTAAATTTTATAATTGGGTTGACCAATTGATGTGTACCAATAATAATATCTATTTTACCATTTGCTAAATTTTTTAATATTTCGGTTCGCTGTTTAGCCGTTCTAAATCGATTGATGTAATCTATAACAACAGGAAAATCTTTTAATCGTTCAGTAATAGTTTTAAAATGTTGAAAAGCCAAAATGGTGGTTGGAACTAAAATAGCAACTTGTTTATTGTTATCAACCGCCTTAAAAGCCGCTCGTACAGCAACTTCTGTTTTTCCAAATCCTACATCGCCACAAACTAACCTATCCATAGGCTGCTCACTTTCCATATCTAACTTTATATCTTGAGTAGCTGTAAGTTGATCAGGTGTATCTTCATACATAAAACTGGACTCTAATTCCAGTTGCATAAAACTATCAGGGTGATACCTAAAACCTTGTTGCATTTTGCGTTTGGCATACAATTTTATAAGATCGTAAGCAATTTCCTTAACCCGAGTTTTAGTTTTTTGCTTTAACCTTTTCCATGCTCCGGAGCCCAGTTTGTAAATTTTTGGCGGCCTCCCGTCTTTTCCATTAAATTTAGAGATTTTATGTAAAGAATGTATACTGATGTATAAGATGTCTCTTTCACCATATATTAGCTTGATAGCTTCTTGTTGTTTGCCTTCAACATCAATTTTTTGCAGACCGCCAAACTTACCAATACCATGGTCCATATGAGTTACATAATCGCCTATTTCTAAATTGGTTAGTTCTTTAAGTGTGATAGCCTGTTTTTTAGCGAACCCACTTTTTAATCGAAATTTGTGATAGCGTTCAAAAATCTGATGATCAGTATAATAAGCTACCTTTTGATTATGATCTACAAACCCTTGGTATAATGGAAATACGATGGTTTCATATAGTACTTCCTCATCAACATCTTCAAAAATATCATGGAATCGTTCTGCTTGTTTTTCGTTGGCACAGAATAGATAATTCTTGATACCGTTTTCAGTATTTTTATTGAGATTTTTGATCAACAGGTCAAATTGTTTGTTAAATGACGGTTGAGGAGATGTATTAAAAGAAATTGTATTGTCATGCTGAATTTGTGACTTCAACTTGGAATGAACACTTAACCCAACTTGAACCAGATTATAATCTTCCAGTTGTTGTTTTATTAAAGACCCATTGCAAAATAAATCTTGAGGTAGCGCAAGCTGTACTCCTTCTTTGATGTTATCAAAAGCAACAACGGCTTTATTGAAAAGTTTATCTAATTTACCAAAAAGCAACTCTTTGTTTTTAACAAAAACAATAGTATTGTTCGAGATATATTTTAAAAAACTTTCACGTTTTTCTTGTAAATGTTTATTTTCAACATTAGGCATAATGCTGATCCTTTTTTCTTTTTCGATAGACAATTGTGTTTCAATATCGAAACTTCTGATACTGTCAACTTCATTACCAAAAAATTCGATTCGGTACGGCTCTTCATTTGAAAATGAAAAAACATCGACAATTCCTCCACGTACTGCAAATTCGCCAGGCTCGGTAACAAAATCAACCCGATTGAAATGATATTCAAATAACATTTCATTTACAAAATCGAGAGATATTTGTTCACCAACATGTAGTTTTAAGGTGTTCCTTTCAAGTTCTCGTTTGGTAACAACTTTTTCAAAAAGTGCATCGGGATACGTAATTATGATAGCAGGTTTTTTACGTGAATTGATGCGGTTCAATACCTCTGAACGCAATAAAATATTAACGTTGTCAGTTTCTTCAATTTGATAAGGTCTTCGGTATGAACCTGGATAAAACAATACGTCATCTCTGCTGGTAGACTTGTTTTTGTCACCTAATAATTGCTCTAAATCATTCAAATAATAGGCGGCTTCTTCTTTATCATTACAAATTAATAAGTATGGTTTCTCTAGCCGTTTAAAGGAGTTTGAAATGACAAAAGACAATGAAGATCCTGCCAAATGCTGTAAATGAAGCTTTGTTTTCGAGGTTTGTAAGAGTTGAACAATCTGTTTTAACTTAGATGATTGTTCGTATAAATTAACAATTGTTTGTTTGCTCAATTGTTTTTTGTTTTGAGCAAAGATAAATTTATTAATATCATTTGAAAAGATAATAAGTTTAATTATCTTTATGTAAATAATAATCAAAATATGTCTATATCAGATTTATACGCCAAGGGAATACATAAAGAAAATAAAAGTCATTTTGCAAATATTGTAAGGTTGGCTTTAATGGATCATGTTATTAAGAAAGGTGAACAAAAATTGATAAACCGTTTAGCAAAATCATTGGGAATTTCGAAAGAAGAGTATAAGGATATTCTTAAAAATCTTCAAAACTACCCTATTGCACCTCCTGTTAGTTATGATGACCGAATTGAAAGATTATATAATTTGACGAAAATGATGTTGATTGAAAATGAAATTTCCAGACATCAGGTTTTTCTTATAAAACGGATTGCAATGGGTCTTGGTTTTCTTAAAAATAGCATAAAAAAGGTAAATTATGAAGCTATTCATTTAGTGATGAATAATGCTGATTTAGATGATTTCTCTAAAGCAAT
>CAZJCZ010000045.1:0-12456 GCA_964544575.1 uncultured Flavobacteriaceae bacterium
TAATAATTAGGTTAGCTTAAAACTTCAGCTACCTTCTTTCCAATTTCTGCAGGAGAATTTACCACATAAATTCCATTTTCCGCAAGTATGGCCATTTTTGCCTGAGCAGTATCATCTTTACCTCCAACTATTGCTCCGGCGTGCCCCATAGTCCTACCTTTTGGTGCCGTTTGACCTGCAATAAAACCAATTACCGGTTTTCTATTACCATCAGCTTTGATCCATTTTGCCGCATCGGCTTCAAGTTGACCTCCAATTTCACCAATCATAACTATACATTCAGTATCATCATCATTCATTAGCAATTCAACCGCTTCCTTAGTTGTTGTACCAATTATTGGATCGCCACCAATACCAATTGCCGTTGTAATACCCAAGCCTTGTTTAACAACTTGATCAGCAGCTTCGTAAGTCAATGTCCCTGATTTAGAAACGATACCTACGGTACCTTTTTTAAATACAAAACCTGGCATAATACCTACTTTTGCCTCCTCAGGTGTAATAACTCCGGGGCAATTAGGACCCACTAATCTACAATCTCTATTTGCTATATAAGCTTTTACTTTAACCATATCAGCAACAGGAATACCTTCAGTAATACATATAATTACTTTAATACCGGCATCAGCCGCTTCCATAATAGCGTCTGAAGCAAAGGCTGGTGGAACAAAAATGATACTAGTATTAGCATCTGCCTTTTCAACTGCATCAGAAACAGTATTAAAAACAGGTTTATCTAAATGCTTTTGCCCTCCTTTTCCGGGGGTTACGCCACCAACGACATTGGTACCATATTCTATCATTTGTGATGCGTGAAATGTCCCTTCACTACCTGTAAATCCCTGAACAATTATTTTTGAATTTTTATCTACTAAAACACTCATATTAGCTGTTAATTATATTTTAAATGATTCATAAAAACGATGTAAAAGTAATTTATAAAAGCCTACTTTCAACAATTTTTTAGGAGAAATTATTTACTTTTTCTATAACTTCTGGCAACACCTTAATCGCGGCTAATTCTCGGTATTTTTTTCGCGCATCATCACACGGAGAGCCAAAATATGATTTTCCTCCTTCAAGATCTTTGGCAACTCCCGATTGTGCATAAACAACGGCGCCTTTACCAATAGTAACGTCACTTATTACGCCGACCTGGCCCCATAGTGTAACTTCGTCTTCTAAAACAACACATCCGGCGATACCTACATGTGATGCTATCAGACATTTTTTACCAATAATAGTATCATGTGCAATTTGTACCTGATTATCAATTTTTGTTCCTTCCTTAATTGTAGTGTTACCTGTTACCCCTCTATCAATGGTACAGGAAGCTCCAATATCAACATTACTTTCAATAATAACATTACCACATGATTTTAACTTATCAAATCCTTCAGGTCTATTTTTGTAATAAAAAGCATCAGCTCCTAAAATAGTACCCGCATGGATAGTTACATTGTCACCAATATTACAACCATCATATATGGTAACATTAGGATGAATAAGACAGTTATTGCCAATAATAACGTCATTCCCTATAAAAGCATTTGGCTGAATTACCGTGTTCTCTCCTATCTTGGCGGAATTGGCAATTAGTGTATTGGATGATTTATAAGGTTTAAAATATGCTGTTAACTTGTTAAAATCTCTAAATGGATCATCAGAAATTAACAAGGCTTTGCCTTCCGGGCAGGTTACCTTTTTATTTATTAAAATTACTGAAGCAGCAGAATTCAGTGCTTTATCATAATATTTCGGATGGTCTACAAAAACAATATCACCAGCTTCTACAACATGAATTTCATTCATCCCTAAAATAGGAAAATTAATATCTCCAACATATTTAGAATCAATAAGTTCAGATATTTCTTTTAAAGTGTAAGTTTTAGAGAATTTCATAAATGAATTAAACTTTCACACGTTCTTGATACGTTCCTTTTTCAGTTTCAACTTTTATTTTATCACCTTCATTAATGAACAAAGGAACATTAACATTTGCTCCGGTTTCAACAGTAGCAGGCTTCGTAGAATTTGTTGCGGTATTACCTTTCATTCCAGGTTCCGTATGTGTAACTTCCAAGATAACACTCGCAGGCATTTCCACTGCCAATGGTAACTCATCTTCAGATCTGACTATGACCGTTACTATTTCACCTTCTTTCATTAATTCTGGTGAATCTAAAATATCTTTTTGTAATTGAATTTGCGTATAATCATCATTATTCATAAAGTGAAATGTATCACCATCTTTATATAAAAACTGATACTTTCTAGTTTCTACACGAACTTCTTCAATTTTATTACCTGCAGAAAATGTGTTATCCAATACTTTTCCCGATGTTAAGCTTTTTAACTTTGTACGCACAAAGGCAGGGCCTTTACCGGGTTTAACATGTTGAAATTCGATAATTTTAAAGGTATCATTATTGAATATAATACATAAACCTTTTCTTATATCTGATGTATTTGCCATTTATACTATTTATGAATTTTTATTTAATTGCACTAATAATTATTATATTCCACTTGAGTACCCTTTCATGATACCACGTTGAGAATTACGAATGAATTCAATGATTTGATCTCGTTCAGAAGTAGCCTCAAACTCACCTTCAATAATACCCAGTGCTTGAGTTGTATTGTTATTTCGCTGATACAATATTCTATATATTTCCTGTATTTCTCTAATTTTTTCAGATTGAAATCCTCGTCTACGCAATCCAATCGAATTAATACCAACATAAGATAGTGGTTCTTTAGCCGCTTTTGTAAATGGTGGAACGTCTTTACGAACTAAAGAACCTCCAGATATCATTGCATGAGCTCCTATGTGGATGAATTGATGAACCGCTGCAAGACCTCCAATAATGGCATAATCACCTATAACAACATGACCTGCGAGAGCCACCGCATTCACAATAATTGCATTTTTCCCAATAATGCAGTCATGTGCAATATGAGCAGTCGCCATCACTAAAGAATTATCTCCAATTACCGTTTTGCCATATGCTTTGGTACCCCTATTAACGGTCGTGCATTCTCTTATGGTAACATTATCACCAATTTCAGTAAGTGAATCTTCTCCATCAAATTTTAAATCCTGTGGTATTGCTGAAATTACTGCACCAGGAAAAATTCTGCAATTTTTACCGATACGTGCTCCTTCCATAATAGTAACATTAGACCCAATCCATGTACCTGACTTAATAACAACATTATTATGGATTGTTGTAAAAGGCTCTACAACTACATTGGTATCAATTTTGGCACCTGGATGTATATATGCAAGTGGTTGATTCATGTTATTCTGTTTTTTTTGCTATTTGAGCCATTAACTCCGCTTCAACAACTAATTTATTGTTAGCATACCCATAGGCTTGCATGTGGCAGATACCTCTTCTTATTGGTTCAATTAATTCGGCTTTAAAAATTAAAGTATCTCCAGGCAATACTTTTCTTTTAAATTTAACCTTATCCATTTTCATAAAATAGGTTAAATAATTTTCAGGATCTGGTACGGTACTTAAAACTAAAATGCCACCACATTGAGCCATGGCCTCAACTTGCAATACCCCTGGCATTACAGGTGCTCCAGGAAAATGTCCAACGAAAAAGTTCTCATTCATGGTAACATTTTTAGCCCCTACAACATGTTTATCACTCAATTCTAAAATTTTATCTATCAATAAAAATGGAGGCCTGTGTGGTAAAATATCCATTATTTTATTAATATCCATTAGTGGGGGTTGGTTCAAGTCATATTGTGGAACGTTATTGCGCTTTTCTATCTTAATGAGTTTAGATAATTTTTTTGCAAATTGCGTATTAATACTATGGCCAGGTTTATTAGCGATTACCTTACCTCTTATTTTTACCCCAACTAACGCTAAATCACCAATAACATCTAGTAACTTATGTCTAGCAGCCTCATTAGGCCAATGCAAGGTTAAATTGTCTAAAATACCATTGGGTTTTACTTTAACACTATTTTTATTAAAAGCTAGGCTTAACTTTTTCATAGTTTCAGGAGACAATGGTTTATCTACATAAACTATGGCATTATTTAAATCACCTCCTTTTATCAGATCATTTTCAAGTAGCATTTCAATTTCATGTAAAAAACTAAAAGTTCTGGCCTCTGAAATTTCCTCCTTGAAATCAGAAATATGTTTCATAGTAGCATTTTGCGTTCCTAAAACCTTAGTCCCAAAATCCACCATCGTTGTAACTTCATAAGTATCTGAAGGCATTACCATTATCTCACTTCCACTAGCTTCATCTTTGTAGGAAATTATATCTTTAACGATATATTCGTTTACATCTGCATCTTGCTCAATAGTACCCGCCTTTTCTAATGCTTCAATAAAATATTTAGATGAACCATCCATAATAGGAGGTTCTGGAGCATCTAATTCAATACAAATATTATCAATACCTAAACCAACTACGGCCGCTAGAACATGTTCAGAAGTATTAATTTTAACACCATTCTTTTCAAGATTAGTCCCTCTTCGAGTATCAATCACGTACTCAGCTTTAGCCTCGATTATTGGGCCTCCCTCTAAATCTGTTCTCGTAAATGCAAAACCATAATTTATTGGAGCAGGTTTAAAAGTCAATTTCACTCTTTTGCCTGTATGCAAACCAACACCTGAAAGTGAAATTTCTCTTTTTATAGTTTTTTGTTTAGTAGTCATTAATCTTCTTTTTGAATAGTTGATTTTTTTTCTAATTCATTAACTCTATCAACCAATTTTGATAAATTTTTGAAATGCACATAGGATTTATTGTAATCAGAGTAAGGTAATGCCGGACTTCCTTGGACAAATTCATCATCTTTAAGATTTCTAGAAATGCCAGATTGTGCTTGAATACGAACATTATTACCAATGGTAAGATGACCAACAATTCCAACCTGACCACCAATTTGACAATCCTTCCCAACTTTTGTTGAGCCTGCTATTCCAGTTTGAGCAGCAATAACAGTATTTGCACCAATTTCTACATTATGTGCAATTTGAATTTGATTATCCAGCTTGGCTCCTTTACGTATTATTGTCGACCCTAATGTAGCTCTATCAATTGTGGTAGTTGAGCCAATATCAACATTATCTTCTATTATTACATTCCCTGTTTGTGGCACTGTTACATATATTCCGTTTTCATCAGGAGCAAATCCAAAACCATCACAACCAATGATAGCTCCCGAATGTATTGTGCATTTTTTACCTATAACTGACTCAGAATATACTTTAACACCTGAAAATAGATTTGTTCCACTATCTATTGTAGCATTGTCTCCAATATATACATGAGGGTATAATTTTACATCATTACCAATTTTCACATTATGTCCTATATAAACAAACGCACCTATGTAGACATTTTCTCCTATTACAGCAGTGTCACTTTTGAAATGTGGATTTTCAAAACCAGATTTATTCAACTTAACTTGATTATAAAATTCTAACAATGTTGAGAAAGCTTTATAGGAATCATCTACTTTAATTAAGGTAGTCAAGATTTCTTTTTCCGGAACAAAACTTTTATTAACAATAGCTATTGAAGCTTTTGTTGTGTACAAAAAAGGTGTGTACTTAGGGTTTGATAAAAAAGTTAATGAACCTTTTTCACCTTCTTCTATCTTAGAAAGCTTAAATACTTCTTCATTCGGGTTCCCTTCAACTTCTCCATGCAATATATCCGAGATTTGTCTGGCGGTAAATTTCATCCATGCAAAAGTATAAAAAAATCTTACGCGACAGTAAGGTTTGTTTACTTAGGATAATATATAAAATGTTTTAAAACAGGTTTTGTAAGGGCCAACAAGTTCAAATGATCAGAAGCTTCAGTAATATCTTTTATTTCTCCTGATTTATATAAAATATTTATAGAGCTGTTTTCTAAGTTATATGCCTGATTTTCAATAATACCAGAACCAACAAAATATTCTATTGATTCATCGTTCAGATTTAATTTTTTTGAAACCCGCAGTTTTATTTTCTCAATTTCATTTGTCGAAAACTCCTTATCTTGAATTTTAATTTTTGGTAGGTTACGGTAAATAAATGATTTCGATAAGGTTGATAAAACATAGTCTGAATGGTTCATCCATTGTTTTACTGCCATAATTATATCATAATCATCAATTTCAGCAAACTTATTCAATGTGACATCATTAAATTTATTGATACCACTATTGGTTAAAAAGTATTTCAGCGGTTCACTACTGATCAGATCCTCGTTTCTTTTAACTAATTCTTTTGCTCTTTTTAATATTTTAACTAATATATAATCAGCAACTAAACTTGTTTTATGTAAATAGACCATCCAATACATTAGCCTTCTGGCTACAATAAATTTTTCAACGGAATAAATACCTTTTTCTTCAATTACTAATTTCTCATCAACAACAGTAAGCATTGAAATAATACGTTCAGCATTTATATTACCCTCAGTTACCCCAGTGTAAAAACTATCTCTTTTTAAATAATCTAATCGATCAATATCTAATTGGCTAGCAACTAATTGGTTAAAAAAAGACCTGTGATACTTCCCTTTGAGAATTTCAATTGCTAATTTTAATTTACCGTTAAATTCTATATCTAATTTTTGCATAAATAATAATGAAATTTCTTCATGCTTGATATTAGTAACTAAACTGTGCTCTAAGGTGTGAGAAAATGGTCCATGACCTATATCATGTAATAAAATTGCGATGAGCAAAGCTTCTTCTTCCTTTTCAGAAATCTTAATAGATTTAGATCTCAGAACAAATACAACTTTTTGCATTAAATGCATTGCACCTAAAGCATGTTCAAAACGAGTATGGTGAGCTCCGGGATACACAAAATTTGATAATCCCATTTGTGAAATCCGCCTTAAACGCTGAAAATAAGGGTGTTCTATAATATCAAAAATTAATATACTCGGAATACTAATAAATCCGTAAATTGGGTCGTTTAAAATTTTAAATTTGTTCAACCAAATAATCTTTTAATTAGTATACAAAAGTAGAAGTTTAATTTTTAATATTATATAACAAGGAATGAATGCAATAAAAATACTTTGGGTAGATGATGAAATAGATTTGTTAAAACCTCACCTATTATTTTTAGAAAAGAAAAATTATAATGTTTCAACTTGCAATAATGGTGCGGAATCGATTGAAAAGGTAGATGAAGATAATTATGATATTATATTTTTAGATGAAAACATGCCCGGACTTTCGGGTATTGAAACACTTTCTCAAATAAAAGCTAAACATCCTAATCTTCCAATTGTCATGATCACGAAAAGTGAAGAGGAATATATAATGGAAGAAGCTATCGGTTCAAAAATTGCTGATTATTTAATTAAACCCGTAAACCCAAATCAGATCTTGTTAAGTTTAAAGAAAAACTTAGATCACTCACGTTTAGTTTCTGAAAAGACAACGTCTACATATCAACAGGAGTTCAGAAAAATTTCATTAGACCTTGCTATGGTCAATACGTTCGAAGAATGGGTTGAATTATATAAGAAGTTGGTTCATTGGGAAATTCAACTCGAATCTATAGACGATGCCGGAATGATCGAGATTTTGGAAAGTCAAAAAAATGAAGCCAATGCACAATTTTTTAAATTTATTCAAAAAAATTATCAAGGTTGGTTTGAAAATGAAGACAAACCTATTTTATCACAAAATTTATTTAAAGAGGTTATTGCTCCACAAATTTCGACTGAACAAGGAACTTTATTGATCGTGATAGATAATTTACGTTATGATCAGCTCCGAGTTTTAGAACCAATTATTAATAATTACTATAAAATTGAGAGCGAAACGTCTTTCTTTAGTATTTTACCTACTGCAACACAATATGCAAGAAATTCCATTTTTTCGGGTTTAACACCACTTGAAATGGAAAAACAGCATCCACAGTACTGGAAAAATGATACTGATGAAGGTGGAAAAAATTTATATGAAAATGAGTTTTTGACGGCACAAATTAAACGTTTGAATTTAGACATAAAACACGAATTCTTTAAGATTACTAATATGCCTAAGGGGCGAGATCTAGCTGCCAATTTCAAATCTATAAAAGAAAATGATTTAACAGTAATTGTTTATAATTTTGTAGATATGCTTTCTCATTCAAGAACTGAAATGGAAATGATCAAGGAACTTGCGAGTGATGATAAAGCTTATCGTTCGTTAACATTAAGTTGGTTTAAAAACTCCCCTTTGTTAGAAATGATTCAGAAAGCGCAAGAATATGGGTTGAAATTAATCGTTACAACAGATCATGGTACAATTAACACTAAAAACCCGACTAAAGTAGTAGGAGAAAAAAATATAAGTTCTAATTTACGATATAAAACGGGTAGAAGTTTATCTTATAATGATAAAGATGTTTTTGCTGTAAAAAACCCAAAAGATATTCAATTGCCTTCCGCTCATATGACCAGCTCATTTATATTTGCCAAGGAAGATTTATTTTTTGCTTATCCCAATAATTATAATCACTTCGTAAAGTACTTTAAAAACACCTATCAGCACGGTGGTATTTCGCTGGAAGAAATGATTATACCTTGTGTAATAATGCAGCCCAAATAAAAGAGATTTTCACGATTATTCTATTTTGTTTTTTTATTAACAACTTTATAATTATTGTTCAGAATTTTTTACCTTTTCATAGCAATTATTAGTTATAAAATGTTGAAATTTGCTTCTTAATTTTTAAGAAAATGAAAAAACATAATTTTAGTGCCGGACCTTGTATTTTACCACAAAAAGTATTAAAACAAGCTTCAGAAGCTGTTTTAAATTTTAATAACGATAACTTATCGTTGATAGAAATTTCTCATAGGAGTGCTCCTTTTGTAGCAGTAATGGAAAAAGCTCGAAATTTAGCATTAGAATTGCTCAATTTGGAGGGTAAAGGTTATGCCGCCTTATTCTTACAAGGTGGAGCCAGCCTTGAATTTTTAATGGCCCCGTATAATCTTTTAAAAGTTAATGGTAAAGCTGCCTATTTAGATACTGGTGCCTGGAGTAATAAAGCTATTAAAGAGGCTAAAATACTGGGTGATATTGAAGTGGTTGCTTCATCGAAAGATAAAACATACAACTATATTCCAAAAAATTATACAATCCCAACAAATATCGATTATTTTCACTGCACGTCTAACAATACGATTTATGGAACTCAAATAAAAGAATTCCCTAAAAGCGATGGCTTGTTAGTTTGCGATATGAGTTCTGATATATTTTCGCGTCAATTAGATTTTACACAGTTTGATTTAATTTATGCAGGCGCTCAAAAAAATATGGGTCCTGCAGGAACAACTTTAGTAATTGTAAAAGAGGAAATTTTGGGTAAAACCGGTCGTACTATTCCATCAATGTTAGATTACCAGGTTCATATTAGTAAAGATAGCATGTTTAATACACCTGCAGTGTTTCCTGTCTATGTATCAATGTTGACATTAGAGTGGTTAAAAAATTTAGGAGGAATTCCTGCCATTGAAAAAATGAATGAGAAAAAAGCAGCATTGCTTTATTCTGAAATAGATAGAAATCCACTTTTTAAAGGATTTGCAGAAAAAGAAGACCGTTCATCTATGAATGTAACTTTTAACCTAACCAATGAAAATTATAAGGATGCATTTGACAAACTTTGGAATGAAATCGGAATTAGTGGTATAAAAGGTCATAGATCAGTTGGTGGTTATCGTGCAAGTATCTACAATGCAATGCCGATTGAAAGCATACAGGTATTGGTAAATGCTATGCAAGAACTTGAAAAACAAACATTATAACAATTAAAACTTAATAAAATGAAAGTATTGGCAAATGACGGCATCGCAACAAGTGGTGTTATGGCTCTTGAAAAAGAAGGGTTCACAGTAGATCTAACAACTGTTGCTCAAGACAAACTCATAGATTATATTAACGAAAATAATATTTCAGTACTGCTAGTGAGAAGTGCTACACAAGTTAGAAAAGATATTATTGATAATTGCAAGTCATTAAAAATCATTGGTCGCGGTGGTGTTGGAATGGATAATATTGATGTAAAGTATGCAAAAGAGAAAGGTATCAAAGTAATAAACACTCCTGCTGCATCTTCACATTCAGTGGCTGAACTAGTTTTTGCCCATCTATTTGGCATGGTTCGTTTTTTACACGAATCTAACCGAAATATGCCTTTAGAAGGAGATTCTAAATTTAAAAATTTAAAAAAATCATATGCAAAAGGAATTGAATTAAAAGGGAAAACTCTTGGCATAATTGGTTTTGGCAGAATTGGACAAGCTACGGCTAAAATTGGTTTAGGCCTTGGCATGAAGATCGTTGCTTTTGACCCTTATTTAGAATCAGCAAATTTAGAACTTGAATTTTATGATCATCAAACGGTTTTCTTCAATATTAAAACCATAACAAAAGAAGAAGTTTTAAGAGAATCAAATTTTATTTCATTACATGTTCCTGCTCAAAATGACTACGTGATTTCAACTAAAGAATTCGAAATCATGCAAGATGGGGCCTGTATTGTCAATGCTGCCCGCGGTGGGGTAATTGATGAAGTGGCGCTGGTTAAGGCACTAGAAACTAAGAAAATTTCTAAAGCGGCCTTAGATGTCTTTGAACACGAACCAACCCCAGAAATTCAATTACTAATGAATCCTAACATCTCTTTAACGCCCCATATTGGCGCCGCAACAGGTGAAGCACAAGATAGAATTGGAACAGAACTGGCACATCAAATTATTAAAATTCTAAAAGAAGATACAACAGTATAATTTATTAAAAACATCTAATGTCAATTATAAAACCATTTAAAGGTCTTAGGCCTCCTAAAGAGCTAGTGGAAGAAGTTGCTTGCTTACCATATGACGTAATGAACTCTGTAGAGGCCACTCAAATGGCAGCGGGTAAAGAAGCGTCTTTATTAAGAATAACTCGAGCAGAAATTGAATTTGAAAAGGGTATGGATTCTCATGACGAAAAAGTTTATTTGCATGCAAGATCTAATTTTGATGCTTTTCAAGAAAAAGGATTTTTAGTTCAAGATAGTGTGGAGAAATATTATATCTATGCCCAAACAATGAACGGGAAAACACAATATGGTATAGTAGGAGCTGCTTCTTGTCAAGATTATTTGGAAGGAAAGATAAAAAAACATGAATTAACACGTCCTGATAAAGAAGAAGACCGCAAGGTACTTTCAAGAATCTTAGAAGCAAACATTGAACCAGTATTTTTTACTTATAGAGCTGTACCTGAAATAGACGAGATTGTTTCAAATTTTGTTTCAAATAATGCTCCACAGTATGATTTCACGGCAGAAGATGGTTTTGGACATCATTTTTGGGTGATTGATGATGCAGATATTAATAATAGAATAGAACTACTTTTTAAAGAAAAAGTTCCTTGTACATATGTTGCAGATGGGCATCACAGAACTGCAGCGGCTGCAGGAATGAGTGATGAATTTAGAAAGAAAAATCCTAATCATACAGGGAATGAAGCCTATAATTTTTTTATGGCTGTTCATTTTCCTGATAATCAATTGCAAATAATTGATTACAACAGAGTAGTGAAAGACTTGAATGGATTAAGCCCAAAAGAATTTTTAAAGAAAATCGAAGAAAATTTTATTGTAAACCAAATTAATGAATCTATTATTAAACCGAATAAATTACATGATTTTTCTATATATTTAGATGGAAAATGGGTTGGTTTAACTGCTAAAAATTCTACTTTTAATGACGATAACCCTATTGACAGTTTGGATGTGAGTGTTCTTTCAAAATTTATCTTAGAACCCATTCTAAATATTAAGGATTTAAGAACTGATACGCGAATTGAATTTGTTGGAGGAATTAGAGGTCTAGATGAATTGAGTAAACGGGTTGATAGTGGTGAAATGGCCGTTGCCTTTGCTTTATTTCCTGTAAGCATGAACCAATTAATGAATATAGCCGACACGGGCAATATTATGCCTCCAAAAGTAACTTGGTTTGAACCTAAATTACGCTCAGGCCTTGTAATCAATAAATTGGCTTAGGTCTAATGTTCATAAAAGATAATTTAGAAAAAATAATTGATACACTTCCTGAGGACGTAACCTTGGTTGCTGTTTCAAAAACCAAACCTGTAAAAACCATTCTTGAAGCATATAATGCTGGCCAGATTATTTTTGGTGAAAATAGAATTCAGGAAATGGTAGATAAGGAAAAGGAATTACCTAAAGACATTCAATGGCATATGATTGGTCATTTACAACGTAATAAGGTAAAATATATGGCTCATTTTGTCGATTTAATTCATGGCGTTGATAGTATGAAAACGCTAATAGAAATAAATAAGCAAGCTAAAAAACATGATAGGGTCATAAAATGTTTGTTACAGGCCAAAATAGCTCAAGAAGAAACAAAATATGGACTGTCATTTACAGAAATTGAAGA
>CAZJCZ010000045.1:12556-15092 GCA_964544575.1 uncultured Flavobacteriaceae bacterium
TTTCGTTTCATAAATTATTCTTCTCTTTGTTTTAATTGAAAATCATGATTTTAAGGTACTAAAAATAAATAGTTTAGTTATATTTGAGTATAAATTAAGCTCAAATCATGAGGCCATATATTTTAGCAGAAACAAATTGGAAAGAAGTTAATAAAACGAAATTTGAATTAGCTGTTTTACCTTGGGGCGCAACCGAAGCCCATAATTACCATTTGCCATACGGTACTGATAATATTGAATCTGATTATTTAGCAGCCAATTCCGCTGGTCTTGCCTGGGATAAAGGGGCGAAAGTAATTGTACTGCCTACCATACCATTTGGAGTTAATACAGGTCAATCAGATATATATCTTGATATTAACTTGAATCCAAGTACTCAATTTGCCATTTTAAGCGATATTATTGAAGTTTTAAATCGGCAAGAAATATTTAAATTAATGATCTTTAATAGTCATGGTGGTAATAACTGGAAGTCCATGGTTAGGGAACTCGGATTGAAATATCCAAAGATGTTTATTTGTGTTTCTAATTGGTATCAATCATTAGACAGAAAAATATATTTTGATGAACCTGGAGACCATGCAGATGAAATGGAAACAAGTTTAATACTATATCTAAAGCCCGAATTAGTTTTACCAAAAAAAGATTGGGGAGCAGGAAAAGAAAAGAAGAATAAAATAAAAGCATTTTCTGAAGGCTGGGTTTGGGCAGAGCGAAAATGGTCACAAATCAGTGAAGATACTGGCATAGGTAACCCAAAAGAGGCGACAAAAGAAAAAGGGGAACATTTTTTTAAAGATGTTTGCCAAAAAATGGCAAAATTATTCATTGAAATTTGTAAAGCTGATATCAAGGACCTTTATGAGTGACAGTTAAAATTTAAGGAATGTTTAAAAAAAAGACAACTCACCTATTTATGGGTTTAATAATTTTCATCTGTTAATGCATCACTTTATACAACAACTCTTTTAAAATATCTTCTGTAGCTAAATTTTGAGCCCCTACTCCTTTGCTCTTCATATCAGCAACTCGTAATAATGAAATAATTTGAGATACTTTACGCATTTGATAGTTTGCTGCTGCTTTTTGGTAATCAGCAACAAAAAAAGGATTAATACGCAACGCTTTAGCAACATTTCCTTTTGATTTATCTGTTAAACCATGGTAGATCAATAACTGAGTAAAAAAACTATTCAACAAAGAGATAGTCATTACCAAAGGGTTGCTTCTAGGATTTTGCCCAAAATATTTTATAATCTGATTTGCCTTAACAATTCGCTTCTCTCCTACTGCTTTACGTAATTCAAAATTATTAAAATCTTTACTAATACCTATATTTTCTTCTATGTGAACGGCCGTAATAGTAGTCGATTTAGGTAAGACAATCATTAACTTTTCTAGCTCATTATTAATTTTTGAAAGATCTGTTCCTAAAAATTCAACTAACATCAATGTTGCTTTAGGCTCAATTTGGTATTCCCTCTTTGAGAGTGCTCTCCGTATCCAATCTCCTACCTGATTTTCATATAATTTTTTACTTTCAAATAACAAACCTTTTTTATCAATAACCTTAGATAGCTTTTTACGTTTATCAAGGGTTTTGTATTTATAACAGACAACAAGTACTGTTGACAGTTGAGGGTTCTCAACATAGTTCAGCAAATTTTCTATGGTTCTTGATAAGTCTTGTGCTTCTTTAACGATTACCACTTGTCTTTCTGACATCATTGGGAAACGTTTAGCATTTGAAACAATATCTTCTATACTTACATCTCTGCCATATAACACTATCTGGTTAAAATCTTTTTCTTCATCACTAAGCACATTTTTCTCAATATATTCCGAAATTTTATCGATATAATAAGGTTCTTCTCCCATTAAAAAATAAATAGGCTTTATATTTCCTTGTTTGATGTCAGAAACTATTTGATTGATGCGCTCCATTTAGAAAAAAATAATCATTTTTGTATTATGGTACAGTTGAACTTGCCTAAGGCCGAATTCAAAATCAAAAGTAGCGAAAATACACTGTATATTTTTGATATCATCAGGAAAAAATATGTCGTATTAACTCCCGAAGAATGGGTGCGTCAGCATGTGATTCATTATTTGATTAATATTAAAGGATATCCTAAATCATTGATCGCTGTTGAAAAGCAGCTAATCATCAATAAATTAAAAAAACGCTTTGATATCTTGGTTTTCAATACTAAGGGCTTACCAGATCTTATAATTGAATGTAAATCACCCTCAATCAACATATCTCAAGACACTTTTGATCAGATAGCACGATATAATTTAAAGTTAAATGCGACGCTACTCATGGTTACAAATGGCCTGGTACATTATTATTGTGAATTAGATCCTTTAAATAAGCAATATATTTTCTTGAAAGATCTACCGGATTATGTTAAAGATTAAGAAACTTTTCACGGAATAAATTCAAATTTTTTAAAGCATTTAGAGTATTTTTGCACCCAATATATTAAACTTTGAAAGTAGCCGTAGTTATACTTAATTGGAATGGTAAACAATT
>CAZJCZ010000046.1:0-6470 GCA_964544575.1 uncultured Flavobacteriaceae bacterium
CTCTTGAGGCCGACAAACCAGCTATGAATGCGAAAACCCATAATAGAATAACAATAACTAGTAGTTTAGTAAAAGTGCCATATTTTAATTTTTCTAACGGACTTAATAAAAAAGTAAGCATTATTAAAATAATACCGACATGTAAACCAGAAACAGCTAAGATGTGAACAGCACCAGCATTTTTATAGTTTTGTAAAATGTTTTTAGAAATTTCCTGTCGCTGCCCCAATAACAAAGCATTAATTATAGATAATTGGTCACCTTTAAAATTATAATTGGTTAACGCATTATTAATTCGTTTTCTAATTGAAAATGCCCAGCCTTTAATTGATTGATAATCGCTTTTTAATAGTAAATACTCCTTATTTTTAATTGAAATTTGATGATGTATTTGTTGATTTTCTAAGTATTCTTTATAGTTGAATTGATAAGGGTTCAAAGGAGCTTTTATTGGATCAAATCTGTGGGATATAAATATTTTATCATCAACATTAATTGTGTTGTTAGCGCTGTCTTTAAGTATGTTTAGGAGAATTTTCCCTTGAACTTTTATTGAATTAATAGTGGTGACATTAGCGAAGTATCTATTATTGTAGGAGTTAGGCTTTAGTATTTCATCTATAATTAAGATTGAAGTAGTATTGGTCTCTGAAAGATATGATGAATAATGATTTTTATTTTGAATGGATTTATTGAAAGTTATAGAAGCTATACCAATAACAATGAAAGTAATAAAAGTGGAAATGGTAAAATAACGATGTTGTTTTAGTTTTTTACGACTTAAAAAATAAGTAACAACCAATACAAATAAAGTAATAAGCAAAGCTGTTGTACTTGTTTTGATACTGAAAGAGCAATAAAAACCAATTATTATCCCAATAATTTGAAAAATAATTAGCTGTAATGGTATGTATTTCAGAAGTTTCACCTAGGTAAAAATAAGAAAACAGAAGAAAAAGAGTAACTTATTTACCGATTATTGATAAAAACACACCATTTGTTAAGAAAAGAATCTGTTTTGTATATTTTGATCATTATGAATGCTTATCAACACTATATTTGATATCAGTAATCAACGAGTATAAATAAAAAAATTGCTTATACAAGGAAAGTTACTATTGAAAGAAAAATAATTTAGAGTTATTTATTCAAAGAACCTCAAACGCTTCTCATGACGTTTGGGGTTTTTCTTATTTACTACCACAATATTAATAACATTTACGAACTTCGCTGTTTTTTAAAGATCTTTTTATTGTAATGCAGTTAAAACCGAAGGTTACATTCAAACAAATAAACCGTTTAGCATTACCTGCATTAATTGCAGGAATTGCTGAACCTTTATTGTCAATAACTGATACAGCTATTGTAGGTAATGTAGAGCAGAATCCTACGGCTGCATTAGCAGCAGTTGGTATTGCAGGCTCTTTCTTGTCAGCCTTATTTTGGATCTTAGCCCAAACACGTTCTGCAATATCAGCAATAATAGCGCAATATTTTGGGGCAAATAAGTTAAATGAAATAAAGACTTTACCAGCCCAAATTATAGCCATTAATATTGTGATAAGTATAGTTCTCTATGTTGTTACTATATTTTCAGTGGAAGCAATTTTTAAATTGTATAATGCTGAAGGCCTCATTCTAAATTATTCGGTAGCTTATTATAAAATTAGAGCGATAGGGTTGCCACTGACATTATTTGTATTTTCTGTTTTTGGGGTATTCAGGGGCTTGCAAAACACCTATTGGCCAATGATCATTAGTATTGTTGGTGCCCTACTGAATATAGGATTAGATTATATCTTAGTTTTTGGAGTGGAGGGTATTATCCCAGCAATGCATATAGAAGGAGCAGCTTATGCCAGTGTAATTGCACAAGCCGTAATGGCCATTATGGCGTTAATTTTGATGCTTAAAAAGACCCCTTTTAGTTTACAGTTTCAACTACCGTTTAATAATGAAATCAAACGACTACTATTGCTAAGTCTTAACTTGTTTATAAGGGCTTTAGCTTTAAATATTGCCCTTTATTTTGCCAATGCTTATGCAGCAGGATATGGTGATCACTATATTGCAGCGCAAACTATGGCCTTTCAAATATGGTTATTCTTTGCCTTTTTTATTGATGGCTATGCAAGTGTTGGTAATATCGTTTCAGGCAGATTGCTGGGCGAAAGAGATTATAAAAACCTTTGGAATTTGAGTATTGATTTGAGTAAATACGCCATGGTAATTGCACTTGTTTTGGGGCTAACATGTTTTATTTTTTACAAACCTATCGGAAGGATATTTTCAGATGAAAGTGCTGTTTTAAATTCTTTTTATGCTATTTTTTGGATAGTGTTGATAATGCAACCACTAAATGCAATTGCATTTGTTTTAGACGGATTGTTTAAAGGCTTAGCAGAGGCGGTAATTTTAAGAAATACCCTATTAATAGCCACTTTTTTAGGATTCGTTCCGGTATTGCTAATAGGTGATTATTTTGGATTAAAATTATATGCTGTTTGGATCGCTTTTACTGTTTGGATGTTTTTAAGAATGATTATTTTAGTAGTAATATTTAGAAAAAAATATCTAACTGCTAAAAATTAATTCAACAATTAGATATTTCTTTTATGAAACCTAGTTCTTTCTAAACTACAGCGTCTTATTTAAAATTATTTTTTTCAACAAAGGTCTGAATCACTTGTTCGAAATTAGGATCTCCAATTTCTTGTAAGTCATAATAAACACGTGTTTTAGGCTTATCTATCTTTATAATTCTACTCAAATCAATTGGGGTTCCAATAACTACTGAATCGCATTCAGTTTTCTTAATAGTTTCTTCCAAATCTTTTAATTGTTGCTCACTATAACCCATGGCAGGTAGTAACGTTCCAATATTTGGGTAAATTTCAAATGTTTCACTTAATTTACCAACGGTAAATGGTCTTGGATCCACTAATTCTGCAGCACCATATTTTTTAGCTGCTACAGTGCCAGCACCAATTTTCATTCCTCCATGAGTCAATGTTGGCCCATCTTCAATTACCAGTACTTTTTTACCTTTTATCACTGACGGATCATCAACTCTTATTGGTGATGCTCCATCTATTACAATAGCATGTGGAGCTACTTTATCAATATTTTCTCTTACTATTTGAATACCCTCAGGACTTGCGCTGTCCATTTTATTGATAACAACAACATCAGCCAACCTTAATGTTACTTCTCCAGGATAATATTTTAACTCGTCGCCCGGGCGATGTGGATCTACTATAGTAATATTTAGATCAGGTTTATAAAAAGGGAAGTCATTATTTCCACCATCCCAAACTACAACATCACAGCCATCAGGATCATTTTCTGCGGCTCTTAAAATAGCTTCGTAATCTACACCTGCATAAATCACATTTCCTCTTACGATATGGGGTTCGTATTCTTCCATTTCTTCAATAGTACATTTGTGCTTCTCCAGATCAGACACTTTTGCAAATCGTTGAACAGTCTGCTCTACTAAATTTCCATATGGCATTGGGTGCCGTATGGCAACAACTTTAAGACCATTTTCCATTAATAATTCAATGATTCGACGTGAAGTTTGACTTTTTCCACATCCAGTTCTAACAGCACCTACAGCAATAAGTGGTTTAGTACTTTTTATCATGGTGTCATTAGGGCCAAGTAAAATGAAATTAGCACCTGCTGAATTTACAATGGCACTTACCTCCATTACTTTATTATAAGTAACATCACTATAAGAAAATACACAGTCATTTATATTATGTTTTTTGATAAGTTCTGGTAAGGCCTTTTCTTCATAAATAGGGATGCCATCAGGATAAAGATTTCCAGCTAGCTCGGTTGGATATTTTCTTCCATCAATATCTGGAATTTGTGCGGCAGTAAAAGCCACAACCTTATAGTCTTCGTTTCCACGATAATAAGTATTAAAATTGTGAAAATCGCGACCTGCCGCTCCAATAATTAGGACATTTTTTTTCATATTTTTTCTATTATTATTTTAAATGAAGTAATGAAACTTTCATACAAAATTATAGCATTTTAATACAACAAAACATGACTAATGTTAGTTTCTGGGCCTGTAATGGGGAAGGGGAATTAAATCAAATTTTGATCAAAACTTGCCAAAAAGATTCATTCTTTTTAGGTATTCAAAATTAATTCAGCAATTTTAGCACTAGCGCCTTTACCTCCTAATTTTTGTTCCAGATCAAAATATTCTAAAAATAATTGAGAACGATACTTTTCTTCTAGGATTTTTGAAAGTTCTTTTTCTAATTTTTTTTCATTGAAATCGTGCTGAATAAGCTCAGTAACAACCTCTTTATCTAAAATTAAATTCACTAAAGAAATATATTTGAGGTTTACTAAACGTTTACCAATTTGATAAGAAATTGTACTGCCTTTATAACAAACAACTTCCGGGACTTTAAATAATGCAGTTTCTAAGGTAGCGGTTCCAGAAGTTACTAATGCGGCATAAGAAACTGATAATAAATCATGCGTTTTATTGGAAATAAATTTAACAGAATCGTTTTTAATAAAAGTTTCATAAAAATTAAAGTGCTGACTTGGAGCTCCTGCAATTACAAATTGATAATCTGTAAATTTATCAACCATTTTTAACATAACCGACAGCATTTTTTTGATTTCCTGTTTTCTACTACCCGGAAGGATAGCAATTATAGGCTTATCGTTTAATTGATGTTCTTTTCTAAAAGAGCTTTCTCTAACCTGATTTCTGTCGGCTATAGCATCTAATAATGGATGACCAACAAAATGTACACTATAGTTATGTTTTTTTTCGTAAAAATCTTTTTCAAAAGGTAAAATCACGTACATTTCATCAACATCGCGTTTTATATTTTTTATACGATTCTCTTTCCACGCCCAAATTTGAGGAGAAATGTAATAATGAACTTTTATATGACATTGTTTAGCGAATTCTGCAATACGCAAATTAAAACCTGGATAATCAACCAATATTAGAATATCAGGCTTGTATTGTAAAAGATCTTTTTTGCAGAGTTTTATATTGTTAAGGATCGTTTTAAGATTTGCTACTACTTCGATAAACCCCATAAAGGCCAGGTCACGATAATGCTTTACCAAAGTACCGCCAACACTTTTCATTAAATCGCCACCCCAAAATCTAAAATCAGCATCAGGATCTTTTTTTTGAAGAGCCTTCATTAAATTAGATGCATGCAAATCACCTGATGCCTCTCCAGCGATAATGTAGTATTTCATGTATCTATTTTTTAATTTAAGAAGTTATTAATAACTCACTATAATCATTTTTATGAGTAAAAATAAATTTCTCATGTACGTTTGGAGATTTAAAAAAATTGTGAAACCAGTATTAAGAAAGCCACTAGAAAAGTTGCAATTAGAACACCTCTCGCTTTATAATCTTGTTTCTTTTTGATGAAAATAAAAAAAACTAACAAGTTTGGAATTGCCGCAATACTTAGAATTTGCCCGTAAAGATTTTTATTATTTATAATAACTAATGATTCTTGAAAAGACCCGTTCAAAACAAATTCAACATAAAGGTAAAAACCTAACACAGTAGCTAATAAACCTACCAGAATCCCAACTAGAATTTCCTTTCGCATTATAAATCCCAATTATTTAATTTATGAATAAAATGATGTGCAGTTAGATCAAATTGCACAGGAACTACAGAAACAAAACCATTTTCTAAAGCCCATAGATCAGTATCTTCACCTTGGTCAAGATTAACAAATTTACCGGTTAGCCAATAATAATCTTCGCCTTGAGGACTAACACGTTTGTCAAAATCTTCTATCCAGTTACCGTGTGCTTGTCGGCAAACTCTGATGCCATTAATTTCCTCTTTTTTTAAAACAGGGATATTGACATTTAAGACAACACCTTCTGGCAGCTTATTTTTTAGAACACTCAATGTTATTTTTCTAACATATTCTTTACTGGCTTCAAAATTAGCATCCCAATTATAGTCAAGTAAAGAAAAACCAATTGCAGGTATACCTTCAATACCCGCTTCAACCGCAGCACTCATGGTACCTGAATAAATAACATTCAAAGACGCGTTTGAACCATGATTGATACCTGAAACACATAAATCTGGTTTTCTATTTAAAATTTCATTAGCCGCCATTTTTACACAATCAGCTGGTGTGCCAGAACAGCTATACTCTAATTGTGGGCCTTCATCAACATTTATTGGATTACAACGTAATGTTGTATTTACCGTAATAGCATGTCCCATCCCACTTTGTGGATTATCAGGAGCAACGACAACTACATCACCTATTTCGTTCATTATTGAAATTAAAGTTCTAATACCAGGAGCAGCAATTCCATCGTCATTTGTAACTAAAATTAAAGGTTTTTTATCCATTTTTTTTTATAAGTATACAAAACTACTACTTTTTTACGTTAACCAATAGTGTTGTTCTTTAACATTTTGTTATGATGTA
>CAZJCZ010000046.1:6570-15059 GCA_964544575.1 uncultured Flavobacteriaceae bacterium
TACAAGAAGTATTTAAAGGAATCTATAAAAAACTGTTAAAACCACTAAGAATTAAATAATTGGCATTATTTTAGTAGGTTAGCACTCTATAGAATCATAATGAAAAAAACAATAAAGATTATGAGATCAAATTATAAAATTATACTACCAATAATTTTATTGGTGGGCATTTTATTGAGTTTTAATATTAAACAAAACCCTGATCCTGAAAAAGATAAAGTATTATTGGGTTTAATAAGGTACGCTTTAACCCAAGGTCATTATGAACCACAGGATTTAAATGACGATTTTTCAAAAGCAATTTATGACGATTTTATTGACGATCTAGACCCAACGAGGCGGTTTTTCACTCAAGAAGATATTCAAGAATTTTCTGTATATGAATATCAGATTGATGACCAGATTAAAAATGAGGATTTAACATTTTACAATCTAGTGTATTCAAAATTTGCACAACGACTTCAAGAAGCAAGAGGGTTTTATAAAGAGATACTAAAATACCCGTTCGATTATAATAAGGATGAAACTTTTGATATTGATTATGATAAAAAAATCTTTCCTAAAAATGAGATCGAATTAATTATAAATTGGCAAAAGCAGTTGAAATTAATTACGATTTCTCGTTTACATGATAAATTGGTGACAGAAGAAGGCAAGAAAAAAGAGGATCCCAATTATAAAGCGAAATCTTTTGATGGGATCGAAATTGATGCAAGAAAAGAAACTTTAAAGGGTGTTGAAGAATCATTTGATCGTATGAATGATTTAGATGATACGGATTGGTTTTCAATTTTTGTTAATAGTATATCTGAAGAGTTTGATCCACACACTTCATATTTTGGCCCTAAAGCAAAAAGAGGATTTGATATCGATATGTCGGGTAAGCTTGAAGGAATAGGGGCTAGATTACAAAAAAAAGGACATTATACACAGGTTATGGAGCTTATTTCAGGAGGCCCTGCTTGGAGAGCAGGTGAATTGGGAGTTGGAGACATGATTTTGAAAGTTGCACAAGGAGATAATGAACCCTTAGATATTGTTGGCATGCGTTTAGATGATGCCATAGAATTTATTAAAGGGAAAAAAGGGACTGAAGTTAAACTTACCATCAAAAAAGTTGACGGAACAATTGGAATTATCTCAATCATAAGAGATGTCGTTGAGATCGATGAAACTTTTGCTAAAACCAGCATCATCAAAAAAGGCAAAAGAAAGTTTGGTATAATTAATCTACCTAAGTTTTATATTGACTTTAGCAAAAAGAATTTTAGAAATTCTGCAACCGATATGGCACTTGAGATAGAAAGACTCAAAAAGGAAAATGTAGAAGGCCTAATAATCGATTTAAGATATAATGGCGGTGGTTCGTTAGAAACAGCCATTGATATTGCTGGATTGTTTATTCAAGAAGGGCCTGTTGTTCAGGTAAAATATAGAGAAGGGAAACCAAGGGTTCGATTTGATAAAGATGCAAAGATACAATGGAACAAACCGTTGGTTGTTTTAGTAAATGAATTATCTGCCTCTGCCTCAGAAATTTTTGCTGCGGCCATGCAAGACTATAACAGGGCCGTAATTATTGGTAGTAATCAAACTTTTGGTAAGGGTACGGTACAACAATTTATGCCACTTAATAACTATTATAAATACCCTAAGGATTTAGGAGCGTTAAAAATGACAATTCAAAAATTCTATAGAGTTAATGGTGGATCTACTCAGTTAAAAGGAGTTGAGTCAGATGTAAAATTACCGGGTAGATTTTCTTATTTAAATATAGGTGAACGTGATGAAGAAAATCCATTAAAATGGGATAAAATAGAAAGTGCTGAATATGTTCCTTGGAATCATTATGAAAACTTTGATCAGGTAATAAATAATAGTAAAAAACGGGTAGCTAAAAACCCACAATTTGTCCTAATTGACAAGAATGCAAGATGGATGAAGGAAGGTCGTGATGATTCTATTGTATATTTAAAATATAGCGATTACAAAAAGGATATAGAAAAAAGAGATGAAGAAAGCAAGGAATTCAAACCTATTTATGATTATAAAAATAATCTTACTTTTACATCTCCTTTGTACGAATTACCATTTTTAGAAAAGGATTCTATACTTGCCAAAAAACGGGAAGTTTGGCATAAAAATTTAACTAAAGATATATATGTTGAAGAGGCATTAAATGTCTTGGGGGAACTTAAAATAAAGAATTACAGCAAATTAGTTAAAAATTAGGTTTAAACAATTTCAATAAAGTGTCAAACTCACTGACAAAACTAGCTCTGAAAAGGTTTAAAAAGAACCGTTCAGGGCTTTTTAGTTTTTGGTATATTGTTCTTTGTGCTGTAATTGCTGTTTTTGCCTATCTTATTGCACCTGATAATTCAAGTAATGCTAATCAAATGCATTTAGAGATCCACTCTAAAAAACCCGGTTTTTCAGTCCAAATGCTTACCATTCCTTCTGATAAAGTAGACCATCAAAGCAGTATCAAAAAATTACTTTATGGTAGGAAAAACCAAGATTCTGAATTACCAATTTTGGGCTATAAGGTATTAGAAAATGAACTTGAAATCAATATTTTTACTGAAGGGAATGCAAAATCTAAAATTAAAACCTATCCTTTAGAAATTTTTAATAACCTTCCGGAAAACTACATTCATCAAAAGACATTTTTATTGGGTACAGATAAATATGGAAGAGATCTTTTAAGCAGGATGTTGGTAGGCACTCGAATCTCTTTTTTTATTGGTTTTATTGCGGTATTTATTTCATTGGTAATAGGAATAACAATTGGAGCTATAGCCGGGTATTTTGGTGGAAAGGTCGATATTTTTATCATGTGGCTGATCAATATCACTTGGTCTATACCCACATTATTATTGGTAATTGCCATTACACTTGCTTTAGGAAAAGGATTTTGGCAGGTGTTTATAGCTGTAGGCTTGACCATGTGGGTCGAGGTAGCCCGTGTTGTTCGAGGGCAAATAATGAGTGCCAAGCAACAGCAATATGTTGAAGCTGCTAAAGCCTTAGGGTTCTCAGATGCACGAATCATATTTAGACATATTTTGTCCAATATTATGGCTCCGGTAATAGTAATATCGGCAGCTAATTTTGCTGCCGCAATTTTGATAGAAAGTGGTTTAAGTTTTTTAGGTATTGGGGCACAACCACCAGCACCTTCATGGGGTGCAATGATTAAAGATCATTATAGTTATATTATTTTAGGAAAAGCATATTTAGCAGTTATTCCGGGGTTGGCAATTATGAGTTTGGTAATGGCTTTTATGATGATCGGGAATGCTTTACGCGATGCTTTAGATGTAAGAAATTAAGCTATCTTTACTGCGTTTTGCTAGCAACTTTCACTGAACATATTAACACAAATTTTTCGTTTTTAAAAAACAAAAAACTACTGGTTGCCATTTCTGGCGGAATAGATAGTGTTGTTTTAGTTTATTTATTAAATCAGTTAAACTTTGATATTTCATTAGCACATTGTAATTTCCAATTACGTGGGGAAGATTCAGATCTGGATGAAAGATTTGTCAAAAAATTAGCAGATCAATTGCAATTACCCATATTCACAAAATCTTTTGCAACACCTGAGTTTGCTAAAAAAGAAAAGTTATCTATTCAGTTAGCCGCTAGAAAATTAAGATACGACTGGTTTAAGGTGATTATAAAGGAAAATAAGCTTGATTATATTTTAACAGCTCACCACGCTGATGATAGTTTGGAAACATTTTTAATTAACATGATTAGGGGCACAGGCCTTGATGGATTGACAGGAATTCCAGAAAGAAACGAGAATATACTTAGATTATTATTGCCTTTTACACGAGAACAAATTGAGAAATATGCTGAGGATAACACAATTTTTTGGAGAGACGATAGTAGTAATGCTGAGATAAAATATGTAAGGAATAAAATACGACATGATGTTATTCCTGTTTTAAAAAAATTAAACCCTAGCCTTTTAACTTCCTTTAACAAAACACTTCAAAATTTAAAAGGGAGTCGTCAAATTATTAAAGATTCAATTGAAAATCTAAAAGGAATAGTTATCATTCTTACAGAAGTGGGAATCCAGAAAATAGATATTGAAAAACTTAAAGAATTCAATAATCCTCAAGCCTATTTATATGAACTATTAAATGATTTTGGTTTTACAGAATGGAATGATATTGCCGATCTATTACAAGCGCAATCGGGTAAACAAATAGTAAGTAGTACTCATCGTTTAGTAAAAGACAGGGATTTTTTATTATTGACAGATATAGATTCAAAAAGGATCAAAGAGAAGGAGAAAATATATGAAGTATCAGAGAAAGATAGAATTGTTGAAATTGAAGATTTTAAATTAGAAGTTTCTGATGTAAAAACAGTCAGTATAGAAGGGAAAACTCAAAATGCGGCTTTCATAGATAGAGATAAATTAAAATTCCCGCTCATTGTAAGAAAATGGAAAAATGGCGACTATTTTTATCCATCAGGTATGCAAGGGAAAAAGAAATTAAGCAAGTTTTTTATAGATAATAAAATGTCTGTCCTTCAAAAGGAAAAAATTTGGTTACTTTGCTCTTCAAATGAAATAATCTGGGTTATTGGGAAAAGATTGGATGATAGATATAAGGCAATAGTTACAACACAAAATATTCTAAAAATAGAATTGAAATAATGAAGAAATTACTATATATATTAACTGTATTTTTTGCATTCACAGTTACTGTAAAGGCACAGATTTACAATCCTGTTAAATGGCAAACATCAGTTGAAAAAGTAACAGAATCAGAATTTGATTTGGTGGTGACTGCAACTATTGATTCAGGATGGCATTTGTATTCACAATCAATTCCAGATGACGGCCCAATACCAACTACTTTTAGTTTTGCGGCTGTTGAAGGTAAATATCAACTTATAGGCAAAACAACAGAAGGTAAAGGCCACGAGGAATTTGATAATGTTTTTGAAATGAATATCAAATACTTCGAAGACAAAGCTACTTTTAAACAACGCATCAATTTACTCACGAATGATAAAATAGATATTGCTGAAACCGTCGAGTTTATGGTTTGCGATGACACCAGCTGTTTGCCACCAACAGAAGTAGCGTTAAACTTTGAAGTACATGGAACGGCAGGTGATGGAAGTATGAAAGATACTGTAATTGTTGAATCTTCTGAAAATAAGTCTGAAGTAGTCAACAAAACAGAAATAAGTGAAACGAAACCAACTGAGAAAAAATCAAAAGGATTACTTGGAATATTTATTATTGCTTTTTTTTCTGGATTTGCAGCCTTGCTGACTCCCTGTGTATTCCCAATGATACCTATGACAGTAAGTTTTTTTACCAAGCAAAGTAAAACAAAAGCAGCTGGTATTAAAAACGCTATCATTTACGGGATTTCAATTATTGCAATTTATGTATTTTTAGGATGGTTTATTAGCTGGATCTTTGGTGCTGATGCGTTAAATGCCTTATCTACTAATGTTTGGTTTAATATCATTTTCTTTTTGATTTTGGTAATTTTTGCCATTTCGTTTTTTGGGGCGTTCGAATTGGTATTACCGAGTTCTTGGGGTACTAAAGTTGATGCCCAGGCTGACAGAGGAGGGCTTATTGGCATATTTTTTATGGCCTTGGCTTTGGCTATCGTTTCATTTTCATGTACCGGTCCTATTGTAGGTACCTTGCTGGTTGAAGCGGCCGTTGGAGGAAATAAGATAGGACCTATTGTAGGGATGTTAGGATTTTCATTAGCTATTGCTTTACCATTTGCACTGTTTGCTGCCTTTCCTGGATGGCTAAATTCCTTACCAAAATCTGGAGGATGGCTGAACACGGTTAAAGTTAGTTTAGGGTTCTTAGAATTGGCATTGGCTTTTAAATTCTTATCAAATGCTGATTTAGTACTACAATTACATTGGTTAGAGAGAGAGGTATTCTTGGCAATTTGGATTGCTGTTTTTGGAGCCTTTGCATTATATTTATTTGGCAAAATAAAATTACCCCATGATTCTCCTTCAGAAAATATATCGGTAACAAGATTAAGTTTAGGATTAATTGTACTAACATTTACAATATACTTAATACCCGGTTTATGGGGGGCTCCCTTAAAATTGATTAGCGGATTCCCACCACCTATGCAGTACAGTGAATCTCCAGACGGAGTTGGGTTTTCTAAACTTAGCTCAGGAGGAGCGATTCGAGAAAAATTACCAGAAGGCGCAAAATATGGCCCACATGATATCATAGCATTTTTAGATTATGATAAAGGATTAGAATATGCTAAAAAAGTTAATAAGCCTGTATTATTAGATTTTACAGGACATGCATGTGTTAATTGTAGAAAAATGGAGGAACGTGTTTGGTCTGACCCTAAAGTTTTGAGTGTATTAACCAATGATATTGTACTAATTTCTTTATACGTCGATGATAAAAGGCAATTACCTGAAAATGAACAGTATGTATCAGAAACAACAGGAAAGAAAATTAAATCTATTGGTAATAAATGGAGCGACTTTCAAATAAAGAAATACAAAGCCAACGCACAACCTTATTATGTGTTATTAGATCATGAAGGCGATAATCTAAACGCTTACTCAGCCTATGACCCTGATATTGATAGTTATTTAAAATGGCTGAAAGAAGGCATTGCAAACTTTAATAAGTAAAGCGAAGCTTAACTTTTAGAAAAAGAGTCTCAAATAAAAACGGAGGCTCTTTTTATTTTTATATTTGCGGAGCAATTAAAGTTGAGATGGATAGAGAAATAACCAATAGAATTCAAAAATTAAAGAATAAATTTGATGCTATAGATCAGGATCTTGAAACACATCTTGACGGATTATTACATAGCAAACCAATTACTTACTGGGATTATATACAAACCGATGCCCTACTGAATTTACAAGTTCAACGTACCTTGTTACCAGATGAAATGGTTTTTATCATGTACCATCAGATCAATGAACTGATATTTAAAATGATACTTTGGGAAATTGAACAGGTGTCACATCATCCAACTATTACGACTGATTTTTTTGTTACTCGCTTAAAAAGGGTAAGTCGATATTTTGATATGCTTTCAGAATCATTTACTATTATGGGAGACGGGATGGAAAAGGAGCAATATATGAAGTTTAGAGACACCTTAACTCCCGCAAGTGGTTTCCAAAGTGCCCAATATAGAAAGATCGAATTTTATTCAACAGAGGTGATCAATTTGATAGATTACCGATTTAGAGGGACTATAGATAGAGAAACCCCATATGAACATGCTTTTGAACATTTGTATTGGCAAGCAGCGGGGAAAGATCATAAAACGGGTAAAAAGTCTTTTTTACTTATGCAATTTGAAGGAAAATATAAAAATGAATTTATTAGGACTATGAAGGAATACAACACCCTTAATTTGTGGTCTAAATTTAAGTCATTGCCTAAAAATGATCAGGATAATATTGATCTGATTAATGCGATGCGTCATTATGATTATACAGTAAATGTAAGTTGGGTAATGGCTCATTATGACGCCGCAAAAAAATATATTGGTGGTGGTGATGAGGAGGCTACAGGTGGAAGTGATTGGCGCAGATATATGCACCCGAAATATCAAAAAAGAATATTTTTTCCCGATTTATGGAGCAAAGAGGAATTTGAAAATTGGGGAATAACAAATCTTACCTCTTGTAAAATAATATCTTAATTGTAACGTATTGACAGTCAAACACTTATTTTTTTTGGAACGGTAATTGTAATTTGTGTTTGAAATAGGACAGTTTAAATTTAATATGAAAAGAAGAATTTTATATATGTTACTTTTTGCAGCATTTACGTTAAATGCTCAGCAAGATGTTAAAGCATTTAAAAAAGGCGAATGGTTAAAATACCGAGTGAGCTACAGTAATTTTTTTGGTGCAGGCAATGCAACACTTGAAGTTAAAAATACAATTTATAGTGGTAAAGAAGCTTTTCATGTCGTAGGAAAAGGAAAAACTACAGGGGTTATTAGCTGGTTTTTTAAGGTGAGAGATAATTACGAATCCTATTTTTACAAAGAGTCATTACTACCTTTCCATTTTATTAGAAAAATTGACGAAGGCGGTCATACAAGAGACAAAGAAATCTTCTTTAATCAGGGTACCAAAAAGGCGGTAGTTATAGACAATAAATATAAAACAGAAAAAGAATTTTCATTAGATGGTGAGGTGCAAGACATGGTTTCTACATTATATTATTTAAGAGATCAAGACATTAGTAAGATGAAAGCAGGAGATGAAATAACATTAACTATGTTTTTTGATCAAACCAATTACCAATTTAAACTACGTTTATTAGGTAGGGAAATAATCAGGACAAAGTTTGGGAAGGTAGCTACTGTAAAATTTAGACCTCTGGTTCAGGAAGGAAGAGTTTTTAAGGAAAATGAAAGCCTTACAGTTTGGGTAAGCGATGATAAAAATAAAATACCTCTACGTATTAAAGC
>CAZJCZ010000047.1:0-15056 GCA_964544575.1 uncultured Flavobacteriaceae bacterium
TTCCTGTACCAGTTCTATCTTCCTTTTCATTTCCGTTTTTCAGAACGTGTTTTACTAAATCTATATATTGTTTCATATGTTCAAAGGCTGTGGTTAAATAAAATTGTCATTTCTGTACACTGAGGTATGTAGAATTGATTTCCATTTTCATAAGAATGAAAAAGTATTTACTTATTAATTGATGGATTTCGGACTAAAATAAAAAAAAGTTTCACTCTCAGAAAGAAAGAAGTTTTTATTTATTAATAAATTATTAACGATATCAAAGGAATCTATAACTTAATGTTTGGTAGCCTTTATAGCATCAGGATCATGTTTGTATTTAAATACAATTGCAAAAATTATGGCTAATACTAGGGCATAAACGCCAAATACAAACCATATGGTTTTCCAATCTCTAATTCCATCATTTGTAAAATAATCTACAATTAGACCACTTGAATAACCGCCAATTAAAGCACCTAAACCATTTGTAAGTAACATGAATAATCCTTGAGCACTACTTCTAAATTTATTGTCTGTTTCTATCTCAACAAATAATGAGCCTGAAATATTAAAGAAATCAAATGCCATTCCGTAAACGATCATAGATACTATTAAATATCCTAAACCAATACCTTCAGGACTTCCGATTCCAAACAAGGCAAATCGCAAAAACCAAGCTATCATACTCATTAACATTACAGTCTTTATTCCAAACCTTTTTAAGAAAAAGGGTATGGTTAGAATAAATACAGTTTCAGATATTTGTGAGAGTGAAATCAAAATATTTGAATGTTGAACAGCAAATGAATTTGGAAAACCATCCGTAAAACTTCGCATAAATTCTGATGCCCAAGCATTAGATATTTGTAATACAATACCTAATAACATTGAAAACATAAAAAAGATGGCCATTTTGGTGTCTTTAAATAATACAAAAGCATCTAAACCAAATCGTTGAGTTAATGATTTACTTTCTGATTTTGAAAAGGGTACATTTGGTAATGTAAAGGAATAAATACCAAGCAATAAAGAAAAAGCCGCTGTAAAATAGAACTGATTAGGGCTTTGAGTCCAGTCTAAAAAGTCTATAGACCACATGGCTACAATAAAACCAATAGTTCCCCATACACGTATTGGAGGAAATACTTTAACAACATCAAATTTATTGTCATCAAGAATGCTATAAGAAACTGCGTTAGCTAATCCAATTGAAGGCATGTAAAGCATCAAATAGCTTAATATTACCCAAAAGAACGTGTCATAATCATTTATTTGAGACAAATAAATCATAAAACCCGCTCCAACAATATGCAGAATACCTAAAAGTTTTTGTGCGTTGAGATATTTATCGGCAATAATTCCTACAATAGCAGGCATAATTATTGATGCTAAACCAAGTGTCATAAATATTTTACCAATTTGTGCACCGGTAAATTCGAGTTGCCCTCCCAAATAACCACCTAATGAAATTAACCAAGCTCCAAA
The DNA here is from genome assembly GCA_964544575.1 of uncultured Flavobacteriaceae bacterium. Lineage (GTDB taxonomy): Bacteria > Bacteroidota > Bacteroidia > Flavobacteriales > Flavobacteriaceae > Aureibaculum. The sequence goes on from CAZJCZ010000047.1 coordinate 1,471, forward strand.
CACAAAAAGCTCAAAAAAATTTAAAATAATTAGACGAAATTTTATGGTCATAAATAGTTTATTTTTTTCTTTTAGAAATTTCATCTCTTAACTTAGCCGCAAGTTCATAATCTTCATTTGCAACTGCATCAGCTAATTTATTATTTAAATCTGTTAGAGAAACATCTTTAAAAGATAAGTCTTGAGTAATATCAACTACTAATTCTTCTACTTCTAATTTTGATTGGGCGAGTTTAGGTTCATCTTTAATTTTCAAGAAAATACCTGCTTTATCTAAGATATTTTCATAAGTAAATATAGGTGCGTTAAATCGAGTTGCTAAAGCAATTGCATCAGAAGTTCTGGCATCAATAATTTCTTCAATTTTATCGCGCTCACATATTAAACTTGAATAAAAGACACCATCAATCAATTTGTGAATAATAACTTGTTTAACTTTAATATTAAACCTGTCAGAAAATGTTTTAAACAAATCATGAGTAAGTGGTCGTGGTGGTTTTATTTCTTTCTCTAAGGCAATGGCAATCGATTGAGCTTCAAATGCTCCAATAATAATAGGTAATGTTCTTTCCCCATCTACTTCACTCAAAACCAATGCATAGGCACCACTTTGTGTTTGGCTATAAGAAATACCTTTTATATTAAGACGGACTAAACTCATAAGTAAATATAAAAAAACTGTCTAATTAAAAGGACATATTTGTCGAAATAATTAGACAGCCTTTCGAGGCACAATTTACTAAAATTATGCGTTTTGAGCTTTAAATTCTTTTAACTTTTCAATTAATTGTGGAACTACCTCAAATGCATCACCTACAATACCATAATCTGCCGCTTTGAAAAATGGGGCTTCAGGATCAGTATTGATCACTACTTTTACTTTAGAGGAATTAATACCCGCCAAATGCTGAATGGCACCTGAAATTCCGATTGCAATATATAAATTCGATGCTACGGGCTTACCTGTTTGACCAACGTGCTCACTATGAGGCCTCCAACCTAAATCAGATACAGGCTTTGAACATGCGGTTGCAGCACCTAAAACTTCAGCTAATTCTTCAATCATTCCCCAGTTTTCAGGTCCTTTTAATCCTCTACCAGCTGAAACAACTATATCAGCATCAGCAATAGTAACTTTGCCGGCTGAGGTTTCAACTTCAGTCGATGAAATCCCGAAATCATTATCCGTCAAAGAAGCTGTAAAAGATTCTTCAGTCGCATTTGAATTATGTTCAAATAATCCGAATGAGTTTTTTGCGAGACCTATTACTTTTTTTGCTGTTGTTATTTCCGTATTACAAAATGCTTTATTAGAAAAAGCTTGACGCTTCACTATAAATGGTGAAGTTGAGCTTGGTACGGCAATAACCTTAGAAGCATATCCGGCTTCTATATTTGAAGCCACAAGGGGTGCTAAATATATACCATTAGCGCTTGAATCTATAACAATAACGGTTGCACTATTTTTTTCTGCAACCTGTTTAATAACATTTGCGTAAGCTTTGGCATTAAAAGATAGTAATTTTTCATCAGTAACTTTTATGATTTTATCAGCACCATAATTTGCTAAGATCGAAGTATCATTCGCATTAATAGTTAATACCTCCAAAGTGGTATTTAATGCTTCTGCAATTTTTTTACCGTATGAAGTTACTTCTAGAGCAATTTTTTTAAATTTTCCTTCAGAAGATTCTGCAAAGACTAAAACACACATAATTTTTATTTTTTTATCCTGAAATTTGCTCAGGGAATTTAATTTTTCTTTTACTAAATCACTTTTGCTTCATTATGAAGTAAATTTATTAATTCACCAACATTGTCGGCATCAATTAATTTAACGGTACCCTTAGCTGCTGGTTTTCCAAAATTAACCGAAGCAGTCGTTGGGTTAAACGAAACAGGTTCAACAATTGTTAAAGGTTTTTTACGAGCCATCATGATTCCTCTCATATTTGGAATTCTTAAATCTTTTTCTTCTACAACACCCTTTTGACCTCCAATTACAAGGGGTAAATCACAAGTTATTAATTCTTTTCCTCCATCAATTTCTCTGGAAGCAGTAACCTTATTGCCATCAACCTCTATGGCTATGCAGGCATTAATAAAATTGTAATTTAAAATTGAAGCTAACATACCAGGAACCATTTCACCATTGTAATCTATTGATTCTTTTCCAGCAAGGATCAGATCATAATTACCGTTTTTTGCAACTTCGGCTAATTGTTTAGCAACATAAAAACCATCAGTTGCTTCGGTATTAACTCTAATAGCGTCATCAGCTCCGATAGCCAGTGCTTTTCGTAAAGTAGGTTCTGTACTGGAATTACCTACATTTATAACGGTTATCGTGGCTCCTTGTTTTTCTTTAAACCACATGGCCCTTGTTAATACAAATTCATCATAAGGATTGATTACAAATTGGACTCCATTAGTGTCAAATTTAGAATCATTATCCGTAAAATTAATCTTAGAGGTCGTGTCAGGAACATGACTAATACAAACTAATATTTTCATCTCTTTTATATAAATTTTTACAATTAAATGGATGTTTTTAGAAACAGCTACGAAGTTACTACTTTTTTTTCAAAATACTATGCGTGCATAGTAAAAATAATTGATACAATATCTCATATAATAGTCTGAATTTTCTACTTTTGCCAGACTAAAAGATAAAAAATGAGAACTATCCAATTTAGAGAAGCTATATGTGAAGCCATGAGCGAAGAGATGCGACGTGATGAAAGTGTATATTTAATGGGTGAGGAAGTTGCTGAGTATAACGGGGCATATAAAGCTTCAAAGGGGATGTTAGATGAATTTGGTGCGAAACGTGTTATAGATACGCCAATTGCGGAATTAGGTTTTGCTGGGATTGCTATCGGATCAGCAATGAACGGAAATAGACCTATCGTTGAATATATGACCTTTAATTTTTCATTAGTTGGGATTGATCAGATTATTAATAATGCTGCGAAAATTCGTCAAATGTCTGGTGGGCAGTTTAATTGCCCTATTGTATTTAGAGGCCCAACAGCTTCGGCTGGTCAATTAGGAGCAACACATTCTCAAGCTTTTGAAAATTGGTTTGCTAATACGCCAGGATTAAAAGTTGTGGTTCCTTCAAATGTTTATGATGCGAAAGGATTATTAAAAGCAGCGATTAGAGATGATGATCCTGTAATTTTTATGGAATCAGAACAAATGTATGGTGATAAGGGAGAAGTGCCGGAAGGTGAATATGTGCTGCCTATTGGAGTAGCCGAAATTAAAAGAGAGGGTACCGATGTTACTATTGTATCTTTTGGTAAAATAATTAAAGAAGCGTATAAAGCAGCAGACCTATTAGAAAAAGAAGGTATTTCTGTAGAGATTATTGATTTGCGCACCGTCAGGCCTATGGATCATGACGCTATATTGACTTCTGTTAAAAAAACAAATAGATTAGTAATTCTAGAAGAAGCCTGGCCATTTGCTAGCGTGGCTTCAGAAATTACATATCAAGTTCAGGAAAAAGCATTCGATTATTTAGATGCCCCAATTCAGCGTATTACAACAGCAGATACTCCGGCTCCATATTCGCCTGTCTTGTTAGCGGAGTGGATACCAAATGCTGATGACGTTATAAAAGCCGTAAAAGCTGTGATGTATGTAAAATAATGGCACTAAAATTGTTATATAGAATCCTTTTACCACAATATGGTAAAAGGTTTTTTTTGTAACCTATTTAAAATTATACGAGCTATAACAATAATTATTATTTTTTGAGTTTAATATAGGTTGAACCTTTTGAATATAAATCAATGAAACATTTATTTATACTTTTTCTATCGATTACTTCTGTTGCTTTTTCTCAAGTTAAAGTAAGTGGTATTGTTATAGATGAATCTAAGGAACCTGTGTCTTTCGCCAGTGTTACTTTTAAAGGTTCTACGGTTGGGACCGTTTCTGATGAAAACGGTAAATTCTATTTAGAATCTGATAAAACTTATACGCAACTTGAAGTTTCTTTTTTAGGTTTTGAAAAGAAGATTATTGCGCTTAAAGCTAGAAATTTTGATCTAATTATTGTATTGGAAGAAGAAAGTGCAAGTTTAGATGAGGTCATGATTTATACTGGCAAACAGAAGAAAAAAGGGAATCCTGCCATTGCTATTCTTAGAAAAATTTGGGCAAAAAAACGCCAAAATGGAATTCATCTTTATCAACAATTCGAGTATGATAAATATGAAAAAATAGAATTTGATTTAAATAGTATTGACGAAAAATTTAAAAAGAAAAAGCTTTTTAAAGGGATGGAGTTTGTTTTCGATAAAATTGACACATCTAGTATTACAGGTAAATCATATCTTCCTATTTTTATAAATGAAGCCATGTATAAAACCCATGGAAAAAACAAACCTTCAAAAAAGTTTAGAGAAGAATTAATTGCCAATAAAAATTCGGGTTTTGATAGTAATCAAGAGCTTATTGAGTTTGTAAAGCAGCTATATGTTGATTATAATATTTATGATAATTACCTCAAGTTTTTTGATAAAAGTTTTACTAGCCCCTTATCGAGAACCGGAGTTTCAGTTTATAATTATATTTTGACAGACAGTGCTTTCATTGATAACAAATGGTGTTATAATATCGTATTCTATCCAAGACGGAAAAATGAACTAACGTTTAAAGGAGATTTCTGGGTAAATGATTCAACTTTCGCGGTTAAACAAATAGAAATGACCGCTAGCAGGAGCGCCAATATAAACTGGGTAAAAGAAATTTACGTAGAGCAAGAATTCAATGTGTTGAATGATTCCGTTTTCCTGTTAAAGCGTGACCATATGATGTCTGATTTTGCTTTTAATAAAAAAGAAAAATCTAAAGGAGTATATGGTAGAAGAACAACCTTATTTAACAATTATAAGTTTGATAAAGAACGTGATGACAAGTTTTATGCTTCAAGAGTAGATGCATATAAAGAAGAAATTTATAACAAGTCAGATGACTATTGGGGACAAAATCGTTTGGAGAAGCTCGATGATGATGAGATAGGAATTTATAAGATGTTAGATACGCTTAAAACAGTACGCAAGTTTCAACAACTTTACAATATTGGTGCAACACTGGCTACCGGTTATTGGGAATTATTTGAAGGATTTGACTATGGTCCCTTATTTTCAAGCTTCGGGAGTAATGATGTTGAAGGCACGCGTATTAGAATAGGAGGTAGAACTTTTTTTAATCAAAACGATGCTTGGCGTATTCAAGCCTTTACTGCCTATGGTTTTAAAGACAAAAAAGTTAAATATGGGATTGGTGGTAAATGGTTGGTGGATAAAAAAAATAGAATCATTATTTCTGCTGGAAATCGTCGGGATATTGAACAAACCGGAGTAAGTCTAACTACTGCAAATGATGTGTTAAGCAGGAGTTTTGCCTCGGCAGCTTTTTTTACCAGGGGTGAAAATTTTAGATTGACTAAATTAAACATGACTAATGTAGCCTTGGATATTGAACCTATCCATAATCTTAATTTTAGAATAGGTGCTACCTATAAAACGTTGGAGTCTGCAGCACCAGATTTATTTAATGTCAATTATATTGATGATAACGGAGTAGAACAATCTGATGTAAAACAAACTGAATTGGATATAGCGATAAATTATACACCAGGACGTAAAAATGCGGGATTTGGAGTAGAACGAAGTGTTGGTAATGAAGGAAGACATCCAATTTTATATCTCAGTTATACCAAAGGGTTAAAAGGTGTTTTGGATAGTGATTTTAACTATGATAAATTACAATTGTTTTATAAACATAGATTGTTAATGGGAGGATTAGGTAAAATGAACTATGTTTTGGAACTTGGAAAAACATTTGGGGATATTCCACTTACTTTATTAGATGCGGTACCTGGTAATCAAACTTTATTTACGGCACCAAGAACGTTTGATTTATTAGACTATTATGAGTTTGTAACTGATCAATATGCTTCAATTCATTTAGAACATAATTTTAACGGACGTATCTTCTCCAGAATACCGTTATTAAGGAAATTAAATTTGCGCGAAATAGTTGGTGCTCGTGCCGTGGTAGGGACTTTATCGGACAAAAACCGCAACATGAGTAGTTTTTTCTCGATTCCGGATGAAAATGGAAAGCTACACATAGGCGCTCCCACCAAGCCTTATTATGAATATCATATAGGTGTAGATAATATATTTAAGTTACTTCGTATTGATTTTGTATTTAGAGGTAATTATAAAGATTTACCTGGAGCTTCTAAATTCGGAATAAAAGGGGGAGTTGGGTTTTATTTTTAGATATTTATTAAATCAATCTAATTGATATTACTCTCTTTAGTTATCTTCTTAATAGCATCATTGCCGCTTATACTTTTTTATGAACTGATTAAGAATTAATCCTGGGGAAGTGACAAGATTACTTTTAGCGTTCATTATAAGTTTTTCAGCATCTTCAGGTGAAAAATAACCATGATTCTTGTAGATATTTATTCGTATCACAATCCCTTCTTCATCCAATTCTGTGTGAAATTGGGTAGCATAGATATTTTGGCCAAATCTTATCATTTGAATTGGGCAAATGTTGGATCTTGCCAAAAGAGTCGCATTACTAGGAAGGGTTTGACAAGCCTCTTTATGCCCACCATAAGCAATGAAATTAGCCGGTAGCCCTTTTAATAATTTATCATTTTTACCTGCCTCTGTGAGTTCAATATTTATAACTCCAACATCTTCTGAATAATTCTCTTTTGATACTTTTCCGCCTTGATGTCTAACAAGTGCGCCAATTCCGTAACAGGTTCCCAGCATTGGAAAATCAGTTTCAAAAACTTTGTCAAGCAACACGTTGAGCTCAACCTCAAATTTTCTTTGATAAGAATATTTTTTATCTTCATCATCGCTAACGTTACTTGGTCCACCGCCTAGAATAATTCCTGAATAATCATCCAAATTTATCTTAAGTATACTTTCCTTTTCCATTCGCACTCTATGGACTTCATGCTCTTTCAATCCTCCATAATGAAGAAATGACGAAAATTCGTTGTCAGCTGCCAAATCAATTGGTCGAAGTTGAAGTATTAAAAATGGTTTCACCTGATAAAGATAATATTTATCGTTTATTTAAGAACGATTTTTGTTTTATCGTAAAAAGTTGAGGGAAAGATGAATAATAAATTAATGAAATTATAGATTTAACTGACAATAAAGTAACTCTAAAGTCAAAAAAAATCTAATAAAGTTCAGTACTATTAAACAATGGCCATTATGAGCAGAATTTAAGTTCTAAAAATCAAAATACCAATTAAATACATCAGTCCGTAAGCCTATAGTAAACCAAGTAGTGTTTTGTTTAGAAAAGTTTGTAGTTTCAGTAGTAGGGTCGAAATTTCTAAAGGTCAAGCCTCCAAAAAATTGCAAATTAGTCGCTGGGTTTACCACATAACCAGCTTGTAGATCAGCTATAAAAATGCTTGTTTTATTACCTTGCAAGAGCTCAATACCGGTATCACCTATCCTGTCATCATTGTCTAAATAAATGTTTCCACCATAATTCAACCCGTCCTTATCAAATCCCTTTTTACCAATAGTTAATTTAGCATTTCCAAACCACCTATCCTTTTTATAACTTGCTATACCAATAGCTTCCCAAAAATTACTTCCCCATAAATGTGCTAAAGGTTGATTAAAATGCCCATAGTTTAAGATGGATTTTCTATTTGAATAGGTATAGGGTCTAGACACATTTAACTCGCCTTGAAAGTACAAATTATCGACATCAAAAGCATTGTAATATTTTGCACCAAGTTGAACCGAGAATTTGTTTCCCCAGTATTTTGTACCATTAAAAAATTTCCCGACTGTTAGTTCATCCAATACAAATTGAGTATAGGTTGAAAAATTTTGTGACCATTTATATTTTGTACTGAAGCCCATAAGAGCATTACCTGCTTCAGAGCCTCTTGAGAACTCTACCGCCCTATAAAAAATTACCGGATTAAAGAAATTTACATCGAATCCCCTTCCGTTTTCGTTATCAGTAATAGTGGCTTCAAATAAACCAATATTTAACTTATCATTGACGTTCCAGCTTAAATGATGAATAGCTGCAAATTTTCGGGGGCTTAAATCATTGACGCTTAGTTCACGCCTAACATCATCTAACCACATCCATAAATTAGTATATTTAATTTTCCAAAAATTTGTACTTATTTTAAAATGTGGGTATGGTGAAGCAACATCAGAAAGCATCATCGATCGGTAACCATCACCAATAAAATTTTTACCATGCCCAAATTGGAAATTAAAGAATTTGTTTGGTGAATAAGACAAATATGCTTCCGCAACAGGGTAATCAAAACCTCCTTTTTGAAGACCTTTTCCTTTTCCTCTCCCGGGAACTGTACCTGATGCACCCAATGGATTATTTTCTCTTATGAAATCATTAACATAACCAGAAAAACGTCCTTGACTTTCATAAAAAGAAGTAGAGAAATTTAGTTTTTTGCCTAATCCACCTTGTATTTGAAGTGCTCTGGTATTGTTATAGGTAAAGTCAATATTATCAGAATTGTCTTTCCCTATTTGAAGGTCAAAAATAGGATTTACAGTAAACCAGTAATCTTTTTCTTGGACTTTAAATAGGTGTTCATTCCAAAATTTGCGACCGCCCCAAGATTTTTTATCTTTTAGCAATGCAGTTTTTTGAGCATCGAGATCAACATATTTGGTTGCTTCACTGTATTGAAATGGTTTAAAACCCGTATGAGAATTGTCGTTCTTATCATAATAATAACTCATTTCATTATAAGTTTGATAAGTAAATGGGATATTTAACTGGCTCTTATGTTCTGGAAATCTGGATGAGACAATGGCACTTTGAATGTCATTCTTTACTGTTAAATTAGCGTTGTTTGTGGGATCAACGATCTCATTATAATTATTTTGTTTCTCAATAGTTTGAGGGATTATTTGCGAATCTAAAGGAATGGATATAGGCATTCCAAAACGCATTTCAATAGTTCTGCCATTATAAGTAGCAGGTTTTACTGTTTTCAATTGAGCAAAAACTTTTTTCACTTCATCTTCTAGCTCTTTATAAGCTGATCTAACATAAAGCACTTCAAAGTTACCTTCTTTAGTAACAAGAAAAACGACATTTATCGTCCCTCTGTAATCATCAGCTTTAACCTTTTCGGGAATCGTAAAATTGGCTATGACATCTTTGGTTACATTTTGGTTGAAGCAGGATTCTAAGGTTATTTCATTGGACGCTTCGCACCCCTCATAAACCGGATAAATATCTACTTGAGCTATGCAAATATTCGATAATAACAAAAGGGAACCTAAAATAAATTTTTTCATTTAGTTTTTTCAACTTTAATTTTGACTAAGGTAAAACTATATTTTTTCAACTTTATTATCTTTTAACTGATATTTTTCTTGACTTTCTGGGCAAGTTGCAATTCCATTATCATCAAAAGATAAGCGATGTCCATATTCACTAACCCAACCGATTTGTTTAGATGGATTTCCAACCACTAATGCATACGGTGGAACCTCTTTAGTTACAACACTACCAGCCCCAATTAGGGAGAACTCACCAATAGTATTGCCGCAAATAATCGTTGCATTTGCACCAATACTGGCTCCTTTTTTAACTAACGTTTCTTCGTATTCATCACGCCTAATAACGGCACTTCTAGGATTTATGATATTTGTAAATACCATGGAAGGACCTAAAAAAACATCATCCTCACAAATTACACCAGTATAAATAGAAACATTATTTTGAACTTTTACATTTCTACCAAGAACAACGTCTGGAGAAACCACTACATTTTGACCAAAACTACATTTTTCACCAATCGTACAATTAGACATAATATGGCTAAAATGCCAAATTTTTGTCCCTTCTCCAATGCTACAATTATCATCAATAACAGCAGTTTCGTGAGCAAAGTAATTTTTCTTGTTCATATTGCAAATTTGATGGGGTTTTTAATAGATTTTTGAAATTTTTTATTAAACTTTTGTAGGGTGCCATGTAGTCTTTACTTCCTGAGTTTTTTCTATAAAGTAAGGAGATTCACTTTGTTCATTGTTCCAATTCGTTTTTTTATAGAAAACAGTTCGTTTCACATTATTACTCGCCAATTCGTTAATGGTTTTGATCGTATTTTCTTCTTTACCACAATATATTATAGTATTTACATCCATATGTGATGCCATGTGACTTATTAATTCATGTTGTTTTCCTGTTAGGATATTGACAACACCGCCTGGAACATCTGATGAATTTAAAACTTCAGCAAAAGAAATTGCTGTAAGAGGTTTGTTTTCTGAAGCCAAAACAATAACAACATTTCCACCGACAATAGCTGGTGCTATTACGGACACTAATCCTAATAAACTTTGTTCTTCCGGAGCAATTATAGAAACGACACCTACTGGTTCAAGATTTGAAAAATTAAAATGTGAGCTTGATACTGGATTTACGGTGCTAAAAAAAGGTTGGTATTTATCACTCCATCCGGCATAATAAACTAATCGATCAACTGACATTTCAACTTCTTTTTTAGCTTTTTCTTCAGTTCCTCCTTGCAAGATCAATTCCTTTATAAATTGATCTTTTCTACCTTCTAGCATTTCTGCAATGCGATACAAAATTTGGCCTTTATTTAAAGCAGTGGTACCAGCCCAGGAGTTTTGTGCTTTACGAGCAACTACAACAGCATTTCTAAAGTCTTTACGGGTAGCCAAACACATATTCGCAATTAAATTTCCTTTACTATTATTTATTGCATAATATCTCCCTGACTCAGTACGAGGAAACTTACCACCTATATATAATTTATAAGTCTTATTTATGTCTATCCTGCTCATTTTTAATATTTTAATTTATCGATTGATATTACTCAAATTTTACATAAGGTTTTAAGCCATGCAATCCGCCCTCTCTACCAAATCCACTTTCTTTATATCCACCAAAGGGTGACGTAGCATCGAATTTGTTAAAAGTATTTGCCCAAATTACACCGGCATTTAGTTTTTGCGTTAAATAAAATATTTTAGAACCTTTATCTGTCCAAACTCCGGCTGATAAGCCATAAGGCGTGTTATTCGCTTTTTCGATTACTTCATCAACAGTCCTAAACGTCTGTACTGTTAAAACAGGCCCAAAAATTTCTTCTTGAACAATACGATGAGATTGTGAAACGTTCAGAAAAAGTGTTGGTGCGCACCAATTTCCTACTTTCGGAAGTTTGCATTTCGGTTGATATATTTCACTTCCTTCGTTTAATCCAATTTTGATATAATTTTCAATCGTTTGTAATTGTTTTTTCGAATTTATAGCCCCTATATCAGTGTTTTTATCTAATGGATTACCAACATGTAAAGTTTCCATTCTATTTTTTAGTTTTTGAATAACCAAATCAGCAACCGATTCTTGCACAAACAATCTCGATCCAGCGCAACACACATGACCTTGATTAAAGAATATTGCATTGATAATTCCTTCAACAGCTTGATCAATAGCCGCATCTTCAAAAATAATATTGGCACCTTTTCCGCCTAATTCTAAGGTTAGCTTTTTTTGTGTACCAGCAATTGCTTTTTGGATGTATTTACCAACACCGGTAGAACCTGTAAAAGCTATTTTATTTATGTCAGGGTGATTTACAATTTGTGAACCAGTTTCTCCAGCTCCAGTAATTATATTAACCACTCCTTTTGGCAAACCGCTTTCTTGAATTATTTCGGCCAGTTTGAGTGCAGTCAAAGAAGTAGTTTCAGCGGGTTTTAAAACAATTGTATTTCCAGTCGCTAAAGCCGGAGCAATTTTCCAGGCAGCCATTAACAATGGAAAATTCCAAGGAATAATTTGCCCAACAACTCCTAAAGGTTTAGGGTTTCTATTAGGAAAAGCATAGGTCAATTTATCCGCCCATCCCGCATAATAGAAAAAGTGATTAGCAGCTAAGGGAATATCAATATCTCTCGATTCTCGTATTGGTTTACCTCCATCTAAACTTTCAATAACTGCAAATTCTCTCGCTCGTTCTTGAATTAATCGAGCTATCCTATAAATGTATTTACCACGTTCTTTTCCTGTTAAGGCAGACCAACCTTTAAAAGCTTTTCTGGCAGCTTTAACAGCTTTATTAACGTCTTCTAATGAGGCTTCCGCAACGCTTGCTATTTTTTTATTGGTTGATGGGTCGATAGTGTCAAAATAGTTCTTCTTAACAGGAAGAATAAATTTACCATCAATGAATAATTCATATTGCTTCTTAATTTGAATATGATCCGTACTTTCTGGAGCCTCATCATAGGTCCATGAAGCTTGAAATACGTTTTTATCTATATTTTTATTCATAATTAATCTTTTGAAAAATAATTGATAGATTGATAAACACCTGTTTTTGATTTGACTAATTGCATTAAAAGGTCATTTGCCAAACTACTGGCACCAAACCTAAAATATTTTTTAGTCATCCATTTTTCACCTAAAACTTCGTTGAGCATGACCAAATATTGGAGTGCAATTTTTGAAGTAGAAATACCACCAGCGGGTTTCATGCCAATTATTTTTCCAGTTTTTAAATAAAAATCTTTGATTGCATCTAGCATAACGTAAGTTACTTGCAATGTTGCGGCAGGCTGTATTTTTCCAGTTGAGGTTTTAATAAAATCAGCACCGGCATACATGGCTAATTCACTAGCCTTTCTTACATTGTCAAGTGTATCTAACTCACCAGTTTCTAATATTACTTTTAAATGCGCTTTACCACACGCTTCTTTTACAGTTGCAATTTCATCAAAAACAAATTGATAATTTCCGCCCAGAAATTGACCTCTTGAAATAACCATATCAATTTCATCAGCACCTTGGTCAACGGCAAATTTTGTATCACTTAACTTAGTTTCTAAATTAGCCTGACCACTTGGAAACGCTGTTGCTACAGAAGCCACCTGTATATCACTTCCTTGCAAGGCTTTTTTTGCAACACCTACATATGTTGGATATACACAAATTGCTGCAACTGTAGGAATATCTTGCAAAGCATCATGTGGATGCATCGCTTTGTAGCAAAGTTGTCTAACTTTTCCTTCGGTATCTTTGCCCTCAAGAGTAGTCAAATCTATCATACTTAATGCCAGTTTAAGACCTTCATTTTTAGAGGACTTTTTTATGCTTCTTTTGCAAAAACGGTCTATACGTTCATTAACACCAACAGTATCATAGGTTGGTAGATTATTTAAGTTCGGAATCATTCAATTTGATTTGATTTTCAAATTTACAAATTATATTGCGATTTAAAAGGGCAGGATTATGAGATTAATATGTTTCTTTTCACCATAAAACTCATAAAATGGATAGACCAATATTTACGAATATTATTGATTATATAGTAAATTTATTAAATTACGTTGATATTGATAAACATTCAAAACCCCTAACTTAGGTTAGGGGTTCTTTTTATAATTATAAATATAAAAAACAATATTTATCTTACTTCTAGAGTAATTGGAAGGGTATATTTAACACTTACCGCTTTACCACGTTGTTTTGCGGGC
>CAZJCZ010000048.1:0-14661 GCA_964544575.1 uncultured Flavobacteriaceae bacterium
ATGGAAGTTTTATTCGGAATTTAAAATTCAAATATAATGAAAAAGCTAGTCATTAGCTTTTTATTTCAAACTTTTCAATATAAAGTCTACCGTTTTGTTTGAATTATTATTTCCAGTATTATTCAATTGGCAATTCTGTTATACTCCCCCACTCAGTCCATGAACCATCATAGATTGCATTATTTTGAAGTCCGGCTATTTCGGCCCCCAGCGCTAAAATACAAGCTGTAATTCCTGAACCACAAGTAAATACAAGCCTATCTTGTATAGTGTCATATTTAGAAAAGTTTTCTGATAACTTTTCTTGAGTAATCATTTTGTTATTTTTGATCAATTCGGTATACGGTAAATTTATTGAATTGGGTATATGTCCACTTCTTAAACCTACGCGTGGCTCTGGTTCAGTAGCGTTAAATCTATTTTCAGCCCTAGCATCAATAACAAGTGTACTTTCAATATTAATTGAATTTAGCACATCTTTATAATCACACATCAAATCTTTACGAAAATTTCCTGTGAAATTACCCTCACTACAACCATACTCTCTTTTACTTTCACAAGGTAATCCTGCTTTTTGCCATTCGGGCAATCCACCATCTAACACTGCAATATTTTCATGACCCATCGCTTTAAACATCCACCAAACCCGAGGGCTTGAATATATTCCCAGCTCGTCATAAACAATAATGGCACTATCTCTGTTAATCCCTAATTGCCGTGCCGCTTTTGAAAAATTTTCAAGAGAAGGCATTGTAGTAGGGTATTCAGAAGTTAAATCACTAAACTTTGATTTTAAATCAAAAAATCGAGCATTTTTTATCCGTAGGTCCAGGAGAGATTTTTGAGTACTTAAGTTATTATTACCCTCACTTTTACTTTGAGTTACTTTTTGAATACTCGCATCAAGTATGATTAAATTTGATGCATTAAAATGTTGCCAAAGCCAATCAACAGATATTAATGGTTTATGTAATCTAATTTTAGCCGACATTATTATTAGGCTTCTTCAACGGTTTTACGTAGCCTTGAAAGTCTATCACAGTACAGAAAGAATTGGTAACACTATTACGAATAGTCAAATTTGCAGGGTTGCATAAAGCCACTCCATGTTCTCTTTTAACACACTCTTTAATGAGTGCTAAACTTGTATCATTTTCAGGGTCTATCTGTTCCCATGGATACATTAAAAAACAAATGTTCATTGTTATAATTATAAATTAATTTTTAGTTTTTTTAGGATAATTATCATCCCAATCTTTTACATGAGGTTCTCCTAATTTGCCAACAGATTTAGCAACAATCATTGAGACAGTTGCATCTCCGGTTACGTTAACTACTGTTCTACACATATCTAAAGGCCTGTCAACTGCAAATATCAAAGCTAGTCCTGCTTCAGGGATTCCTGCTTGAGCTAATACTATAACTAACATTACCATCCCTGCTCCTGGAACGGCTGCACTACCAATAGAGGCTAAGGTTGCCGTAGCCACAATACCTAATTGAGTGCCTAAATCTAGATCCATACCAAAAGCCTGCGCAATAAAAACTGCTGCCACTGCTTGATATAAACTTGTACCATCCATATTAATAGTGGCTCCAATTGGCAATACAAAACTTGATACTTCTTCTTCTACACCCAAATGTTCTGTTACCCTTTCCATGGTTACTGGTAATGTTGCTGCACTCGAACTCGTTGAAAATGCGAGCAATTGAGCAGGTGCAATACCCTTCATAAAAAAATTAGGTTTCTTTTTAGTAAACAATACCATTATTAGATTATACAAAACTATCATCAAAATCAACCCAAATACTACAGTTGCAGCATACCAACCTAAAGCTTTAAAAAGATCTAAGCTCGGTGATTCAACTACTAGTGCCGCTAGTAAGGCAAAAACTCCATATGGAGCAGCTAACATAATTAAGTCTATCATTTTTAAAATGATCTCATTAAAACCGTCAAAGAAACTTTTAACTGATCTTGATTTTTCTTCTGGTATTAAAATCAACCCGATTCCGAAGAAAATTGCAAAAAATATTACCTGTAACATATTTCTGTTATCACTTGCTGCACCAAATATATTATCAGGCACTAAGTCTTCCAGTGCCTGCAAGGGGCCACTTTCTTTTTGCTTTTTGGCGTCTTCCTTATATTTGGCTGTATCGCCGCTATAATTTTCAACCATTTCCAATCTCGTTTTTTCGCTAATTGAATTACCGGGTTTTATAACATTCACCAAGAACAATCCTATTGAAACTGCAAGTACAGTTGTGGCAATATATATAGCAATGGTCCTTCCTCCCATTTTTGAGAGTTTGGAAATATCTTTTAAGTCAGATACCCCTTTAATTAGTGAAGCTAAAATCAATGGTACCGCTATCAGTTTTAACGAATTGATAAACATTTTACCAAATGGTTTTATCCAATCCTGAACAATTTCTTTTCCTCCATCAAAATTCGTCATTATTAATCCAACGACGACCCCTAAAACCATCCCCAGCAATATCTGCCAGTGCAGTGCTAATTTTTTCATAATCTTAAATATTGTTGAAAGATAAAAAAATATGCTTAGATAAAAAATTAACGATTAATTTAAGTTAAACACAAAATCTGGCATGGTTTTTAGACTTATAATTTGGCAATATATTGTATATTGTGACCCATTTATTAATCAATTAAAACAAAAACAGAAAATGGCAAGTATTTTAGATCTATTAAACAGTGACATCGGAAAAACTTTAATCAACGGAGCAAGTAGTCAATTAGGGCAAGACAAGGCCAAAACGACAACTGCATTAAGTGCAGCATTACCATTAATTTTAGGAGCAATGAAAAACAATGCAAAAACTCCTGAAGGAGCGGCTGGTTTGTTAAGTGCTTTAGGAAACGAAAAACATGGCGGTGGTATTTTAGATAATTTAGGAAGCATTCTTGGTGGTGGCGGAATAGATGATAATGTAATGAAAGACGGTGCTGGTATTTTAGGTCATGTATTTGGAGGGAAAGAGCAAAATGTTGCTAATGCTGTAAGTAAATCAAGTGGTGTTGATTTAGGATCGGCAATGAGTATCTTAAAAGTTGCTGCTCCGGTTATAATGGGATTTTTAGGTAAACAATCTCGTCAACAAGGTGTTTCAAATCAAAGTGGTGTTGGTGATTTACTAGGCGGAATGTTAGGCGGAGGCGGCCAAAAAGAGCAAAGTATGGTTGAACGTTTATTAGATAAGGATGGAGACGGAAGTGTTATAGATGACATTGCTGGAATGGTATTAGGCGCAGGCGGCAATAAAAAAAGTAGCGGACTAGGCGGATTGCTTGGAGGTCTATTTGGTAAAAAATAATAATCACTACAATTAATTAAGAAGCCAAACGATTGTTTGGCTTTTTTCATGCTTTTTTAATCAATATTAAATTCTATTTTTGCAACTCAAAAATAAATAATGGAAAAATTAAAACAGCGTTGGGGCCTAACATCAAACTGGCAGGTTCTATTGATAATTATCGCATTTTCCATTAATGGCTCATTTGCTACTTGGATAGCCAAGCCTGCAACAAACTTTATAGGTTTAAACTCTGAGACAACAAACCCATGGCTATTTTGGCCTGTAAGAATTATTCTAATTTTTATTATATATCAAATAACATTACCAATAGTTGGATTTTTCTTAGGACAATTTAAGTTTTTCTGGAATTTTGAAAAGAAGATGTTGCGCAGACTTGGCCTGAAACGTTTCTTAAAAGAGGAAAACTAAACATTTCTATACATCAATAATAGTTGCTACATTTTTCTTTTCAAATACGTAGGTATATAGCCACATTAACGTAAAAGTAGGTATCACATCTAAAATTGGTAGTGCCTCTTCAATAAAAGTAACAGCGGCAGCTATTTTACCTTTTTTACCCTCATACATTTTAGTCATTAAATATGCAGCAAGTGGAGCCCAAACTATATCAACAAGGGGAAAAACAAATGACACATAACCAAAGGCATCAAATAAAATACCCAACCATAACTTTTTAAATTTATTTTTATTTTTCATATTCTTTCTTATATCTAATACGTAGCAAAAAAAATGCCAACATTTAAGAAAGTTTAGAACTAATTAATTTTAAGAATTCGTTCCGGGTTTCCATAATTTTAAAAGTGCCTCTAAAAGCCGAAGTTGTGGTTACCGAGTTTTGCTTTTGCACGCCTCTCATCATCATACACATATGAGACGCTTCTATAACTACAGCACAACCTTCAGGCTTTAAAACCCTATTAATTGTATTTACAATTTGATCAGTCAATCGTTCTTGAACTTGCAAACGCCTTGCAAAAATATCAACTACTCGTGGTAATTTACTTAAACCAACGATCTTCCCATTGGGTATATAGGCAATGTGTGCTTTACCAAAAAAAGGTAATATATGATGTTCACAAAGTGAATACAATTCAATATCTTTCACAATTACCATTTCACTATAATCTTCATCAAACAGTGCTGATTTTAAAACTTCCTCGGCATCCTGTTGATATCCTTGGGTTAAATACTGCATGGCTTTAGCTGCTCTTTCAGGCGTTTTTAAAAGCCCTTGCCTATCTGTATCTTCACCAATACTTTCAATTATTGAATAATAATTTTTTTTAACATCATCGGTTACTTCAATATTATATTCTTCAAATTTTAGATATGACATGGATATTTAATTTAAGATGGAAAGATAATAAATAAAAAAGAAGATTTGCCGAAAAATGAATTCCGACAAATCTTCAAAACCAAAAATCAACCAAATTTTTTACTATTTTTTCAGCTTACTTTTATATTTCTTGGTGAACTTTTCTAATTTAGGATTAATTACCATACGGCAATATCCTTGATTTTTATTATTATTATAATAGTCTTGATGATAATTATCAGCAACATAGTAATTATTAATAGAAGTTACTTCTG
Source organism: uncultured Flavobacteriaceae bacterium (assembly GCA_964544575.1). Classification (GTDB taxonomy): domain Bacteria; phylum Bacteroidota; class Bacteroidia; order Flavobacteriales; family Flavobacteriaceae; genus Aureibaculum. The sequence continues at coordinate 4,933 of CAZJCZ010000048.1, forward strand.
TAACAATTTGATCTTCAAAAACCTTTTCTTGCTCTAATTGGGCGATCATTTTCTCAGCTTCTGCTTTTTGCTCATCACTGTGAAAAAATATGGCCGATCTATACTGTGTTCCAACATCAGCCCCTTGCCTATTCAATGTTGTTGGGTCATGCGTATTAAAAAATACATCTAATAATTCTCTATAACTGATCACTTTTGGATCATATGTTAACCTAATAACTTCTGCATGACCAGTATTTCCAGAGCATACTTCTTTATAAGAAGGATTTTTTACTTCACCGCCTGCATATCCGGATTCTACCTTCGTGACGCCTTCCAATTGCTCAAAAATAGCTTCTGTACACCAAAAACATCCGTTTCCAAAAGTGGCTAATTCTAATTGATTCATTGATTTCGTATTTTGTGTAAATGTTTTATTTTCTACTTTTTTACCAGAAGTTAAATTACATGATAAAAAAGTTAATATAAAAACAGCTACAACACTTTTTTTGACCATCCTATACTTAACTTTAATTATAAGACGCATAAATACGTAATTTATTACGGCCTTAGGAAAAATTTAACATTAATTTTTGAGTATTAATTTGATTGGAAAATGAATAGTGTACTTTCTTAATTTTTTCGAACCATAGAAACTCCAAATATATAGTTGTCAATAGCCAATTATAAACAAATAAATTAATAAAGTTTTCGTTACAATAGTTCAAACTAATAAAGTTCAATATGAAAAATAACCTATTGGTAATATTCTTATTATGTACAATCTTCACAAATGCTCAAGTTGACAACGATCCAAAATTTTGGGATAATGTACATTTTGGTGGTGGATTCGGTTTAGGGTTTGGTTCTGACCAAACAACAATATCAATAGCCCCTAGTGCTATTTATGACTTTGGAAATGGCCTTTATTTGGGTTTAGGGGGTAGTTATCTCTATGCAAAAAACAACGATCTTAAATCAGATGTTTTTGGTGCAAGTATTATATCATTGTTCAATCCAGTTGAGGAAATTCAGTTATCAGCCGAATTCGAACAGTTATTCGTTACACAAAGGCAATTAGGTTTCGACAATAATAACTTCGACTACCCTGCACTATATTTAGGAGCTGCTTATAGGGTAGGTTGGTTTGCAGCCGGAGTGCGTTTTGATGTATTGTATGATGATAACAAAAGTATATATACTTCACCATTTTCGCCAATTGTAAGATTTTACTTCTAGTATAAATTTTTCAATTCTTGCAATAATTTTTCGAACATTGATTGAGTAAAATCCAAATGGGTAACAATTCGTAATTTACCTTGCCCCATTCCTGTAATTAATATGTTTCGCTCTTTCAATTTATTGACAAAATCAGCATCATCAATATGGTCAGCTGTATAAAATATTATGATATTGGTCTCAATGGGCTCTACTTTTTTAATGAACTCGAGATCTGATAAAAATTTTGCTATTTTCTTAGCTTTCAGGTGGTCTTCCATCAATCGCTCTACATGATTATCTAAGGCATAAATTCCGGCGGCGGCGAGATAGCCTACCTGGCGCATACCACCACCTAATAATTTTCTAATACGTAATGCTTTTTGAATATGCTTTTTAGAACCTAATAACAAGGATCCGGCAGGACAACCTAATCCTTTTGACAAGCAAATAGAAATTGTGTCAAATAATTCACCGTATTGTTTTGGCTTTTCTTCTTTTTCAACTAGTGCATTAAAAATTCTAGCTCCATCTAAATGAAATGCTAACTGATGGATATCACAAACTTTTTTTATTTTTATTATTTCCTCAATGCCCCAACAAGCTCCACCTCCTTTATTCGTAGTATTTTCAACTGTAACCAATGAAGTCAATGCTTGATGAATATCACTTTTATTACTTACATTCTCAGCAACTTGCTGAGCCGTAAACATTCCTCTTGTACCATCCAATAATTTACAAGAAACTCCTGAATTAAAAGATGCACCACCACCTTCATAATTGTATACATGTGCCCATTTATCACAAATTAGTTGCTCACCCGGCTGGGTATGTAATTTTATAGCAACTTGATTTGCCATAGTGCCAGATGGAAAAAACAAAGCATCTTCTTTTCCAAACAAATTTGCTACCTTTTTCTGTAATTGATTAACTGTTGGGTCTGCATTAAAAACATCATCCCCCACTTCGGCATTAAACATCATCGCTAACATACCTTTAGTAGGCCTTGTTATCGTATCACTCAATAAATTTATTTCCATAATCGTTTCTTTAATCCATTCCTATTGGTGAGCCATCAGGAATTTCTGGAGCATTAGTTTTTTTAAATTTTGATGGATTCTTCTTAAAATTATCAATATTTTTTATAAGCTCAGTATCATACATTTTTTGAACTCCGCTTGATTTACTGGCCTTCAAGAGTTTTGTAATCTCATCTAATTTAGAATTAACAATAGCTTTCACTTGTATATAAGAATTCTCATGAGAAGTCAGATAAAATAACTGATTAAGTACCTGAGTATTAATTATATTTTGCAATTCTTGATGGTATCTGTTGTTGTGATTCTTGTTAAAAGTATGTCTAATTACAAGATCTATGATTTCATCTAAACCTAGTTGGTCGTTGTCTAAACTTTTATGCTGGATTAAACGCGAAGCTCTTTCGGGGTGAAAAAGAAGCTCTAAGGTCATTTCTGAAGCCGTTTCAACGATTCCAAAAGGATCAAAGGCAACCCCATTTTTACTTTTAAATGATTCTCTGCTTCTGGAATATCCAATGGCTCTTGGCGGTAATAATTCTAATATTCGTACTGGAATTGCTATAGTTTCAACATCTATCGTTTTCAACAAAGCACGGAGTGCTTTCCTTTCAGTTACACCACTTATCCTATTAACAATAGGTTGATTTCCTCCTTTTACTGCATAATTATAATCTAACCCTCCTATTAACTTGGAGACCGCTTCTGATTGATACCTGTGAAAGAAATATAACGGTACAAAAACATCTTCCAGAACAGAATATGGTTGAGACGATTTTATATTATCAGGTGAAAAATTTTCAATAGATTTTGCTCTTATCCTCAGTACATTCACTAATTCATCAGAAATATCACTCCCATTATCCCATAAATGTCCATAGGCATGCGCACTACCTTTCGGTCTGGCATCTTGATCTGAAATAAAACGTAATCCACTCGCAAAAGCTCTGTTCAAGATTTGCCTTAATTGATCAACTTCATTACTCACAAAATCTTGATAAGAATACCCAACTGTAACTTTATCCCAATCTCCAATGCCTTTTGTGTAGGCATCTGAAAAATCTATTTCTCCTTCATTAAAACTAAATTTAGGATGGGGATAATCCATCACCGAAGCCCTATTATTTGTACTTGCGGCAAAATTATGTGTAAACCCTAGGGTGTGACCAACTTCATGTGCAGACAACTGACGAATCCTTGCCAACGCCATTTGTAATGCAAAATCATCCTCAGTATCGTTATCAGCATAAGGTGCTTGTAAGGCTTGAGCAATTAAAAAATCTTGCCGTATCCTTAAGGAACCTAAACTAACATGACCCTTTATAATTTCTCCAGTTCTCGGGTCAGAAATGCTACTTCCATAACTCCAACCTCTAGTTGACCTGTGCACCCACTGAATCACATTATAACGAACATCTAAAGGATCAACTCCTTCGGGTAATAGTTGCACCTGAAAAGCATCTTTATAACCGATTGACTCAAAAGCCTGATTCCACCATCTTGCGCCTTCTATTAGTGCAGATCTTATCGGTTCTGGCGCTCCTCTATCAAGATAATAAATAATTGGCTCTACAGACTCACTAATGGCTGCTGAAGGATCTTTTTTTTCTAAACGATGACGATAAATAAATCGTTTTACAAGTGATTCGTTTACAGGTGTAGCATAATCTGAATATATCATAGGATATGAGCCTGAACGCGCGTCAAATAATCTTGGCTTGTAGTTTCCATCGGGCAATTCAACAAAAGAATGATGTTGATGAACTGTCACCGATGATGCATCTGGTGCAACACTGCTGATTTGAAACCCGTTTGGTTTACCCGTAAAGGTTAACATTACGTCAAACTCAACATTTTTAGGAAAGGCTTTGGTCCCTTCAATGTTAAAGGCACTTCTTGTTTTGTCTAAGCTATAACTGCCTTGTTTATTCTTTTCTAATCGATTGGCCACCCCATGCGCATCTCTCATAAAAAAATCCGTGGCATCGACCAGGTAGGTTTTTTTATTTTCCTCTTTAATAACAAACCCATGCAAAACAGATTTGGCAAAAGCTTCATCCACAGATTTCCGTTCGTCCTGATTTTTTGTTAATGCTCTATAACGTTGATTTGGCTGGATCAATAATAATTTATTACCTGCCTTGTGAAATTTTACTACAACACCACTACCTAATTGCCCTCTATCTAAACCAATATCATTAGAACCAATACCCTGTGATAAAGCTCGCATATATAAAAAATTCGAATCTAAATTATCAACTTCTAAATATAACTTATCATCATTAGAATCGTAATAAAAAGTATAATAGCCATCATATTTTGTGATACCCTTTTTATCTTTAAAAAATTGAGAAAATCCGATTTGACATCCAAATAAGAATAGTAACGATAAAGCAAGATTCCTCATGATATAAATATTTCGGATAAAGCTATAAAATAAGAATGACAAATTCAACAGCTATTAAAATATCTAATCTTATTTTTTAACTTATTTTTGCTTATAATTATGATCACACAAGAAAATATAAAAAATATTATTGAGCGAATAGAAAAGTTAAAAGATTATCTGAATATTGACGAAAAATTAATTGAAATCACTAACGAAGAAGAAAAAGCCTCAAATCCTGATTTTTGGAATAACCCAAAAGAAGCTGAAATTTTAATGAGGTCATTACGCAATAAGAAAAATTGGGTTGAAGGCTTCAACAATGTTAGAACGGGTGGTGAGGAATTACAAATAATTTATGATTTCTATAAAGAAGAGGAGGCCACAGAAGAAGAAATTAAGAATCTATATAACAAAACAATTAAACTATTAGAAAGTTTAGAATTTAAGAATATGCTTTCTGATGAAGGTGATAACTTAAGTGCCGTACTTCAAATTACAGCTGGTGCTGGTGGTACTGAAAGCTGTGATTGGGCAGCAATGTTGATGCGCATGTATTTGATGTGGAGTGAAAAGCAAGGCTATAAAGTAAAAGAATTGAATCATCAGGCCGGTGATGTGACTGGCATAAAAACCGTAACCCTAGAAATTGATGGTGAGTATGCTTTTGGTTACTTAAAAGGAGAAAACGGAGTTCACAGATTGGTACGTATATCTCCGTTCGACAGTAATGCTAAGCGGCATACCTCGTTTGCTTCTGTGTATGTGTATCCTTTGGCTGATGATAGTATAGAAATAGATATTAGTCCTGCTGATATTTCATGGGCTTTTGCGAGATCTGGTGGTGCAGGTGGTCAAAATGTAAACAAAGTTGAAACCAAAGCCATACTTACACATCACCCCACTGGGATTGTAATCCACAATTCAGAAACACGTTCACAATTAGAAAACCGTGAGAAAGCAATGGTGATGTTGAAATCTCAGTTATATGAAATTGAATTACAAAAACAGCGCGAAAAACAAGCAAATATTGAGGCCGGTAAATTAAAAATTGACTTTGGTTCACAAATAAGAAATTATGTTATGCATCCGTATAAATTGGTTAAGGATGTCCGCACTGGCCATGAAACTGGAAATGTTGATGCTGTTATGGACGGTGATCTTGATGCGTTTATAAAAGCATATTTAATGGAAAGTGGACAAAAACAAAGTTAAATTTTTGATATTATGAACAAGATTGATACGATTATATTCGATCTGGGAGGTGTTTTGATTGATTGGAATCCTGAATACGTTTATCGCGAAGTATTTAATGGTGACCAGCAAAAAATAGATTGGTTTTTGAACACTATTTGTACACATGAATGGAACGTTGAACAAGATGCCGGGAGATCAATTCAAAAAGCAACGGAATTATTGGTAGCGCAATATCCCGAATATGAAGAATGGATCAGGATCTTTTATGATAGATGGGAAGATATGTTAGGTGGAACGATACTAGAGACCGTTACATTACTCAATAAATTAAAACAAGCCAATAACCACCGTTTATACGCTCTTACTAATTGGAGTGCTGAAACTTTCCCTGTTGCATTGCAACGCTATGAGTTTTTACAACACTTTGAAGGTATATTAGTTTCAGGTGAAGAAAAAACCGTAAAACCCTTTCCTAAAATATACGAAATCTTGCTGGAGCGATATCAAATTAACCCTCTTTTGAGTGTATTTATAGATGATAATCTTGAAAATGTTGAGGTGGCAAAAAAATTTGGCATTAAAGGTGTCCACTTTAAAAGTACTCAGCAGTTAAGGGAAGAATTGACTAATTTAGGGGTACAATTTTAAACGTAAAGGTATCTCCAGTTGTTTTTTGGGCTAAATTATTAATAGAACTTTCTTTTAATTGTAAAATTCTTGGGTAACCACCGGTTATCTGGCAATCACGCATTAAAATAATCAATTTACCAGATGGCGTTAACTGAACAGTACCTGGTAATACAGCTGATGTAAGCAAGGAACCTAAGTCATTTTCTATATGCTCCTGTAATCTATAGCCCATCCTGCTATTTTCTTTTGAAATAGTAAATAAAGTCTTACTAAATTGTTCTTTTGGAAGGGCATTCAGCATATTATATTCGGGGCCTGTATAAACTTCAATAGTTGTACATTTAAAATTAGTTGCTTCTGCTTTGACTGATGATAGCGATTTCATTAATGAAATATCATATGGTTTATAGGGTATTTCATCGTTTTTCTTAAGCCTATTTTGAGGGGTAATACCACTATAAAAACTCCTACTCTTTAACACTACTTCAGTTTGAAAACCTCCTTTTACAGCCAGATAACATCTTACCCCAAAAGTTGGTTTATTAAAAGTTAAGACATCACCCTGCTGAATTTTTATAGTTGAATTCAACAGTACTTTTTGATTGTTTATTTTAGGTGAAAAATCAGCACCAGTAATACTAATAATAGTTTGTTCATTAAATAATAACTTACAGGTGCCTAAAGTTATTTCCAAAAGAGCGTCGTTATCTTCATTACTCAAAATATGATTCGCCAACTTCGCCGAATACTTATCCATAGCTCCTGATATGGGTACACCAAATTTACCATACCCAAACCTACCCTCATCTTGAACGGAAGTAAAAAAACCTGATGAAAGAACCTTAATCATTTAAAACCTGTTTTCTTAATTTATAAAAGTTAATGGCAACTTCTACTTCTATTTTTTTATACTCATTTATACTTATCGGTACAAACTTTATTTTATCTCCTGATTTTGCAAAGCAAGGACTCTCTTTACTAAGATCAAAAAAGGAAATGGGAGATTTACCAATGATATTCCAGCCGCCAGCACTTTGCATAGAGTACACTCCAGTTTGTGTTCCTCCGATGCCAACCGAACCTTGCTCAACCATTAATCTTGGAGTTGATCTTCTTTTCAAATGTAAGTGTTTTGACAACCCTCCTAAATATAAAAATCCAGGTAAAAAACCGATAAAAAATACTGTGTAAGTTGAACCTGTATGGAGCTTGATTATTTCATCAATAGGTATGCGGTTCACATCAGAGATTTCTTGTAAATCTAACCCAAACTCCTGATCATAACAAACCGGAATATCCCAACAATAATTTTTTTCATGTTTAATGATGGTTGGCTTCTTATAAATTGATTTTAAGCTCGTAATTTCACTATAAATATTTTCTATAGTAGTGCTATATATTATTGTTAATGAGTTATATGTGTTGATTACCTCAACTATTGATTTAATATTATAATATACAATTTTATTTTTATAATTTATAATATCTTTAAGTATATTTTCTTCGATTCTAGAAGGCCAATCGATTAAAATTGCCCGTTCTCCATACTGTTTATATGTTAAATTATAAGATTTCAATTAAACAATTTTAATACCTTTTTTAGAAAATTTATCAGTGATTTTTTTTAATATTTTTACGGCAGATGGGTTGTCACCGTGTACACAAAAAGTATCGGCTTTTATCTCTGCTTCTACCCCATCAATGGCCGTTAATTTTTGTTCTATAATCATTTTTAATAAATGGGTTATTACCAAATTATCTTCTATAATTATTGCATTGTTTTTTTCTCTTGAAACCAAGGTTAGATCAGAATTATAATTCCTATCAGCAAAAGCCTCTACTTTAATTTTTAAGTTATTATTTACGGCTAATTTTTGAATAGTAGAATTATATGGGACATATAAAAATACGTCATTGTTTGTGTTTTTGATGGCTTTTATGATTACGAGAGCAATCTTATTATCTACCGCTGCCAAATTATAAAGAGCTCCATGTGGTTTTACGTGATGCAATTTTCCTCCTAATTTTTCTAACGCATCTCGCATTTGAATAATTTGATCCTCAATGCTCGACTGTAATTCAGTTGGGTTCATAAACATAGCTTTCCTACCAAAATTCTTTTTATCCGGAAATGACGGGTGCGCACCGACCTTAACAGAATACTTCATTGCCAGTTTAATAGTTTCATTGATTATTTCAAGATTGCCAGCGTGTCCCCCGCATGCTATATTACATGAAGAAATATATGGCATTAATTCCGTTTCATTACAAATCCCTTCTCCTACGTCACAATTAATATCAACACTATATTCCATTATAATAAATTAAACACCTTAAAGATACTTTTAAATCCTAAAAAAATTGTGATTGCTAAAATTATGAATCCCACGCTATTTTGAAATTTAGTATTTACAAATTTACCTAAGATTAATTCGTTGTTCATAATCCACAATAAAAATCCAGCTACTATGGGCAGTAAAATTCCATTTGCAACTTGGGCAAACTTAATGATCTCAATAGGTTTGATACCAATTGAAGAAAATATTACTCCTAACATTAGAATAAATATCCAAACCGCTTTAAATTTTTTAGATTTGAGATTCGCTTTCCAACCTAAACAACCACTAGCAACGTAAGCGGCTGCCAATGGAGCCGTTATAGCCGATGTTATTCCTGCTGCAAACAAACCAATAGCTAAAAAATATTTTGCAAAACTTCCAAATAAAGGCTCTAAACCTATCGCTAGATCGGCTGCATTACTGATCTTCGGAGTTTGAATTGCTGCCGCTGAAATTATAATGCACATTGATACGATACCTCCTAATACTACAGCAATAATGGTATCTTTCCTAGCGAACTTTAAATCGCTCTCATGCTCCCATTTTTCTTTTACTAATGATGCGTGTAAAAAAAGATTATAGGGCACTACTGTTGTTCCTATTAATCCTACAATAATAAGGATACTATTTCCTGGAATTTTAGGAGATGCAATTCCTTTGAAAATTTCTAATAAATTAGGCTTCGTAATAATTGCTGTAGTTAAAAAAGCAATACTCATTAAGATTACAAGTGAAATTAAGGCTTTTTCAAGCACTTTATAATTGCCTATAAAAAGTAAAACAAATGCAATAAATCCAATTAGAATGCTAAAAAAATTGATCGTAAAACCATTAAATTCAAGCACGGGATTATCAAATATAGCTTCCAACCCTAAAACTGCACCACTAATATTTCCGGCTTCATATGCTGCATTACCTATGACAATTGCTGAAATTATTAAAA
>CAZJCZ010000049.1:0-14555 GCA_964544575.1 uncultured Flavobacteriaceae bacterium
TTAAAAAAGCTGAAGATACTGATGAATTGGTTATAAGAATGTTTGATACTGAAGGTGAAAATTCACAAGTTAATCTTAACTCATTTTTTAAAACAGATAAATTTCAAAAAACCAATATTATTGAAGAAAATCCGATACCAGTATCACAATTAATAGTCCCATCATTCGGAATTGAAACTTTTAGTTTTAGGATAAACTCCAATAATATTAAAAATAGAAACTAATGAAGAAGATCAATTATTTTACAATTAGTTTACTCTTTATATTTTCAATTTTTAAGGGAATAGCACAAGAAGAATTAAACTATAGTATATTTAAAAATCAACCCATAAATTTTGGAGGTGAAGTAGGAGATGATTCAGAAGTTATTCGTTTACAAAATGGACGCATTATTTATAAAAAGGTTACGGTTCCAAGTTTTCCTCAAGGAACAGATGTTAGAATTAAGCTTTCATTACGTTCAAATGGTGATCGTTGGGATAAATCAGGATCCTGCTTCGTAGTTACGCATCCTGATCAAATTTCTATTATTGATATTTCAAAAGGTGAAAAAGAATTTCCAATAGCTTCTACCTTAGATGAAAAATTTAAAGGCGTAAAGGCAACTGACAATTATAAACCTGTAATTGAATTACTTCGTTTTATGACTCCTTTCGGAGTTGGACATTATAGTAATGATAAAGGAAAATATAGGAAACCTGTGTATATACCAAAATGGGAAAATGAAGTGGTTTGGGAAAACGATATTTCTCATCTCTCAAAAGTAGTTAGTGACACATTTTATGTGGGAGTTTGGATTGACAGTTGGACTGAAGAAGGGTATAAAGTGGATTTAGAGTTAATGTATTCTAACCGTCCAAGAAAAACTTATAAAGTGCAAACACTAGTTAATACTATTCCATATGTGAATGGACAATCACTTCCAGATTTTTTTGCAAATCTACCATTGGAGCAAACTTTTGAATTGCCTATTAACGCAAAAAATGTAAAAATATATTACACAACCACTGGACATGGTGGACATGAAGGAGGTGATGAGTTTATTAAAATTAAAAACAGTCTTTTTATAGATAATGAATTGGTATTAGATACCGTCCCATGGCGAGATGATTGTGCTTCTTTTAGAAGATTTAATCCAACTTCCGGAGTTTGGCTAAAAAAAGATTCTGCCTCTTATATAGATTTTAAGGCAAAGGCTTATAAAATAAAAGAAATTGAAGAGCGTATTGCATCCTCAGATCTTTCCAGGTCTAATTGGTGTCCAGGCTCCTATGTGAAACCCTTTGTTGTTGAATTGGGCGATTTAAAGACCGGTAAGCACACTATCCAAATATCTATACCGGCTACAACAGCTTATGATGATAAACTAAACCATTGGTTGGTTTCTGCTTATATTACGTATGAAGAATAATTTTATTAATTTAATTTATGTTAAAATGAAAAAGTGGTTTTTAATCGAAAGTCTATTTATTTTTGCACTATTAATTATAGGCTCTTGCAATAAGAATAATTCATTACAAATTGTAAAAAACGAAGTTTCGAACTATGAAATTGTCCTTCTAGGAAATGAGGTAGAAAGTCAGAATAAATCTGCTGAACTTTTAAAAAAATATATTGATAAGATTAGCGGAGCAGACATAGTTATTGTTGATGAGAGTTCTCAAAATATCGACAAGCAAAAGATTTATATTGTTAACGTTACTGGAGAATCCTTGAAAAATGATGAGATTTCCATAAAAGTAGAAAAACAAAACTTGATTATTACGGGTAGTTCTGATGAGGCTATCCGAAATGCTGTTCTTGTTTTTTTAGAAGATTTTCTTGGTTGTAAATGGTATACTCCCACAGTTGAAGAAATACCCTCAAAGCCAACAATAGAAATTGCGAAATCATTAAATTATAAATATGTCCCTGATATAATTACGAGAACTGTTCATTCTCGTCTTTTTTATGAAAATCCAGCTTTCGCGGAAAAACAGAAAGTAACAAATGTCGCATTCCCATATTATGTTCCCAATGCCCGAGTGCATACGTTTAATAAATTTATGCCGGAAGAATTATTTTTTAAAGATCATCCTGAATATTATGCTTTAAGAGGTAATAAAAGAACACCGACACAGTTGTGCCTTACCAATCAAAAAGTACTTGAAATTGTTAAGGACTCAGTGACTTCTCTTTTTCAACAATATCCTGACTCTCATGTTATTTCTGTGAGCCAAGACGACAACCAACAATATTGTGAATGTGATGGTTGTAGCACTATCGATAAAGAGGAAGATAGTCATGCCGGTACAATGATTCATTTTGTAAATAAAATAGCGAAGAACTTCCCCGATAAAACTATTTCTACATTAGCTTATCAACATACGCGAAAACCGCCAAAAGTAAAACCTGAAGAAAATGTATTAATAACGTTATGTTCTATTGAATGCGATAGAAGTGCACCGATTCAAGAAAAATGTCAAGACTTTGCAGACGATTTAATAGGCTGGGGTAAATTGACAAATAATATTAGAATATGGGATTATACAACACAGTTTACCAATTTTCTTGCCCCCTTTCCAAATTTATTGACGATTCAACCGAATATTAAATTTTTTAGAGATCAACACACAAAGTGGATCTTTGAACAACACAGTAATAACCCAAGTGAGTTATTTGAATTACGATCGTATTTAATGGCAAAGCTATTATGGAATCCCGATCAGGATTTTAATGCATTAGTAACTGAATTTACAGATGGATATTACAAAGAGGCAGGAATTTATGTCCGAAAATATATAGATCTAGTTCATGAAAAAATATTGGAAGACAAAGATTTCTTTTTGTTCCTTTATGGTGATCCATCACAGGCATTTGATTCCTATTTAAATGCTGAATTATTAGAGCAATACAATACATTTTTTGATGATGCAGAAAAGGCCGTTTCTTATGATCCGGAAATCGTTGCCAGAGTTCAGGTAGCAAGATTAAGTATTGACTACGCCATTTTAGAAGCTTCTAAAAAGGGTTTAACCGAAAAATATAAATTGATAACCAAAAATGATCAGGGTGAAATGAATGTGAATCCTTTGGTTAAAGATAAACTAGAAAACTATTATCAGACCTGCAATAAAGCGAATATTACGCTAATGAACGAAATGGGTTTTACCGTTGAAGAATATTATACTAATTACAAGAAAGCTATACTGGTAGCCTCCAAGCCTAACAAAGCCAAAGGTAAAAAGGTTACATTGCTAACAAAACCAAAAAAATATGCAAATGAAGACCCTCAAACATTAACCGATGGAGCTTTAGGAGGTAATGGTTTTTATGCTAATTGGTTAGGCTTTGAAGGAAATGACTTGGAAGCAATAATAGATTTGGAAGCCGAAGAATCAATAAGTTCAATTTCTATGGCATTTTTAAAAGTTACTAACCATATTGTATTTTATCCTTTACATGTAACGTACTACTACTCTATTGATAACATGAATTACGTAAAGCTCGGTACAGTTACTAACAAGGATCCATTAGTGAAAAAAACTAAAGTAAATGAAATTCAATATTTTAATCTCGAGTTTAAAATAGTTAATGCCCGGTATATAAAAATAGTTGCTGAAAGTATGAAGCAGGCACCATATTGGCATCATGGTTCTGGATTACCATCTTGGATTTTTGCTGATGAAGTAATAATTGACTAAATGATTAAATATACCCTTTTATTGATTTCTGTTTTTATAAGTTTTTCATATTCTATTGAAGGACAAACTTATAAGTTGATGACTTACAATATTCGGTATGACAATCCGAATGATGGTGAAAATCAATGGTCAAAAAGAAAAGATTTTTTATGCGATCAAATTGGCTTTTTTGAACCGGATATATTCGGAATTCAGGAAGGTTTACATCATCAAGTAAAATACATAGATAGCACCTTTTCTAATTATAATTTTGTGGGTATTGGTCGAGATGATGGTAAGAAAAAAGGAGAGTACAGTGCCATTTTTTTTAACAAAGAAAAATTTAAAGTAGTAAAAGAATCAACATTTTGGCTGTCGCAAACACCGGCTAAAATTTCAGTGGGATGGGATGCCTCTATGGAAAGAATTTGTACCTATGCTTTATTAAAAAATAAAATAACAAAACAAAGATTTTGGGTTTTTAACACTCATTTTGATCATATTGGAGAGGTAGCAAGAACGGAAAGCACTAAATTAATATTGAATAAAATTAAACGATTAAACCAGAACGATTTACCAGTGTTGTTAATGGGTGATTTCAATTTAAAAGACTCAAGTGACCCTATCCGATTTTTGTCTAAAGAATTAAACGATTCAAAAACTAATTGTCTTTCAAAACCCTTCGGTCCTGTTGGAACGTATAATGGATTTAGTTTCGATAAACCTGTTACTGATCGAATAGATTACATTTTTTGTAGTAAAAGTGATATTCAAATAAATAAATATGCGGTGCTTAGTGATTCTAAAGACCTTAAATATCCGTCAGATCATTTACCTGTCTATGTTGAAATAGAATTTAAAAAATAGAAAAAATTAAAATCACCAATAAATAATAAACTCATGAAGTTTTACTTATTTGTATTAATTTTTATAACATCGTTAAATTTAAATGCTCAGATTGAAGCAGTTAAGACTGATGAAGGATCTAAACGTAATGAAGTAACCGACATTATAGTTGTTTTTAAAATGCATTTTGATATTGGGTATACAAATTGGGCAGAAGGAATATTACAGGAGTATCAGGGTCAAATGTTAGAAGAAACATTGACATCCATTGAAGAGACTTCAAAGCTACCAAAATCTGAACAGTTCAAGTGGACAATACCCAGTTGGCCCTTGAAATATATGCTTGAAAATAGTACAGATAATAATAAAATTAGATTGGAAAATGCAATTAAGAATGAACGTATAATTCCTCATGCGCTACCCGTAACTTTCGAAACTGAAGCAAGTGATCTAGAGAATTTAGTTCGCGGACTTTCCTTTGCTAGTCAGATAAATCGTAAATATAGTTTGCCATTACCCCGTGAGGCTAAACTTACCGATGTGCCAAGTCATTCTAGAGTATTACCTACCCTGCTTAAAAATGCAGGAGTTGACATCCTACATATTGGATGTAACCCAGGATCTACAGCTCCTGATGTTCCTTCGTTATTTTGGTGGCAAGGTCCTGACGGGTCTAAACTTTTAACTTTTTATTGGGCTGAATATTATGGTTCAGGCGTACTCCCACCCAAAGACTGGAAGCATAAAACATGGTTAGCTATGATCTTTACTCATGAAAATTCAGGTGCACCTTCACCTAAAGATGTTGCTGAATTATTAAAAGATGCAAAGGAAAAGATGCCTAATGCAAGAATAAAAATTGGTCGAATTTCGGACTTTTATGATTTATTGATAAAAGAAAATCCTACGTTGCCTGTTATTACTGGAGATATGCCAGATAGTTGGATTCATGGGTATATGTCAATGCCACGCGAAACTAAACTAAGTAAAAGCCTACAACGAGAAACGTATGATACAGAAATCCTGAATACACAGATGAACCAGTGGTTAGGAAAAAATAATGCTATTGAATCTTATATAGATGATGCCGTTGAAAATATGATCCTATATGATGAACATACCTTTGGAGTTGCCATGACCCATGGTAATCAACACAAATGGACTTTTAATGATAAATTTAAAATCAACAAATCTTTAGGAAATTACGATTTTATTGAAAGTGCCTGGCAAGAAAAAGCAAATCGTATAAAAACCGCTGAAAGGATTGTTAAACCAATAATGAAACGTCAATTAAAGAACTTGGCCGCGTCTGTAGCAGTAGATGGTAAAAGAATTGTCGTTTACAATCCCCTACCCTGGTCGAGAAACGGAAGAGTAAACTTTTTTGCTGGTATATACCAAAAAAACTTTCAGATTTATGGGCTAAAAGATATTGAAAACGGTAAAATTATTCCGGTTTATAATGATTATAATTTGGTCTCATTTGATGCCGAAAATATCCCATCTATGGGATATAAAACTTATATCCCAATTTTAACTCCTTTAAGTATTGAGCCATCTGTAATCTCAAATGAAAAAGATCATCTTCTTGAGAATAATTTTTTTAGATTAAAAATAAATCCGAATACGGGAGCTTTATCTTCGGTTTACGATAAAAAGAACAAAAAGGAATTAGTAGACCAACAAAGTGAAGAAGGTTTTGGCGAATATTTTTATGAACAAGTTGGTCAGGATCAAATAGATGAATATAACAAAGCTTACATAAAACCTGGAGCTGCACGCTGGGCTAATGATGAAATGATACGACCCTCAAGTATACATAAAAAAACGAAAGTATTTAAAGGTAAGATTAAGAAAATAGTCTATTTGAATATGGTAAACGCAGTGAGGGCAACCGTTTTCGGTAAATTAGATGATACTGATACGCAAGAATATTTGGTAACATATACTTTATACGAAAATCAACCATATGTGGAAATTGTGTGGGGTGTTGATGGTAAGAAACCAAACCCATCAGCCGAAGCAGGTTGGTTATCATTTCCATTCGATCTAAAGAATCCCGAATATCGACTCTTACGAACTGGAGGTATAGTTGATCCGCAAAAAGAAATTATTGAAGGAGCTAATAAGGACTTTTATTTTTTGAATACTTCTATGGTTATGCATGAAAAATCAGGCTTTGGAGTTGCGCTAAATAGTCCTTCTTCCCCAGGAATTAGTATTGATAATACAGGACTTTTTAAGTTTTCTAAAATGAAAGAATTAACTACAGGTAAAGTATTTGTCAATTTGTTCAATACCCAATGGGGTACTAATTTTACAGAGTGGATCGAAGGCTCATTTTCTTCAAAATTATATATATGGAGCTATAAGAATTATGATATCGAAAATAATTTCATAACCCCAACTGAAGAAACACGAGTTCCACTTAAAGGGGTATATTATGAAGGTGAAAAAAAGATGGCTCCTTTAGTGCAGAATGGTATCGAGATAAATCGAAAAGGGGTTATCATTACTTCTTATGGTAAAAATAGAGATGGAGATGGTATTATCCTTCGTTTTTGGGAACAGGTTGGTAAAAGTGAGCTTTGTATTGTTACCCTACCTTTAGGGAATGATTTTAAAACGGCATTCTCTTGTAATCTAAGAGGAGAAATTACGGATAAAAATGGAATTGATATTTCAAATAACCAATTTCAATTTACAATCAACGCAAATCAACCGGCTTCTTTTATCTTAAAATAAATTTTTAACTAATACGACTATGAGCACATTTATTAAAACAATTTTAGCAACATATTTTATCCTACTAACTGTTGTTAACAGTACAGCCCAAAAAATTCCCGAAAACCAAGAAGTATTTATTTCAGGCTATGCAGAAAAAATTGCAGGAAATGAAATAATATATAATTCTGGCATTGAAGGTGTCGATCAGGCCTTAATTACGAGGGCCAATAACGGTAAACAAGTAATGGTATGGAAAACAGCCCCTGTCAAATATGACAATGGGACAGCATACGTAACCTTTGTCTCCTATATAGGTTATGATTCAAGAAAACTGGGTACCGCGTTCAATTTCTTCGTAAATGATATTAAAAAAGGTGAAATTAAATTACCAGCTAGTAAGTTAAATGAATGGTCTATAGCCCTGGACGACACTTCGGAACTTTACTTCAAAAAACACTTTACCGACGGAAATAATGACGTTTTTGGGTTTTTATATTATAAAGTACCAGTAAAGAACTTGAAAAAAGGTCAACCCCTAAAATTAGAAATTACAGGAACCAATGCCAAAGAATTAACCTGGTTTATGGTCTTTAAAAAGAACCTCTCTGAAGGAATAAATGTTTTTGGACTTCCCTCAATTATAAAAAAGAATGGAAAAAGGTATCAGTCGGTTTTAGTTGAAGTTAATTACCTCAAACAACCTACGAAAGCACAAGTATTTGTTGATGGTGTTGCCTTTAAAGAAATTGAATTACAACCTGGAAGCCAGTCGGTTGAAATACTATATCCAGAAATTAGTAAAGAGAAAAAAATTGAAGTTCAAGTTGTAAACGAGCAAATAACTTTAAGATCATCCACCCTGTTAAAACCAATTCGTAATTGGAATATCAATTTTGTGCAACATTCACATACTGATATAGGTTATACCAGAACTCAGATGGAAATTTTGGCCGAGCATTTACGATATATTGACTATGCATTAGACTATTGTGATGCTACTGATCATTATCCTGAAGCTTCTAAATTCAGGTGGACATGTGAGGCATCATGGGCAGTAGATGAATACCTTAACAGCAGGCCCAAATCGCAGATTGATAGGTTAAAACAAAGAGTGAAAGAAGGTAGAATTGAAGTCACCGGAATGTATTTCAATTTTAATGAACTACCAGATGAACAAACCTTAGCAGCTTCCTTGGCTCCTATAAAGAATATCATGGAAAAAGGAATTCCTGTTACCTCGGCCATGCAGAATGATGTGAATGGTATCGGATGGTGTATGAATGATTATTATAACACCTTGGATGTTAAATATCTAAATATGGGAACGCATGGGCACAAGGCCCTTATCTCATTTGATACCCCGTTGGCATTTTGGTGGGTATCTCCTTCAGGTAAAAAAATGCTGGCCTTTAGAGCTGAACATTATATGATTGGCAACACCGCTTTCGGTGTGCATTTAAAAGATTTTAAAAACTTTGAAAAAACACTCTTACGATATTTGATAAAATTAGATGAGAGAAAATATCCATATGACCGGGTGGCAATTCAACATTCAGGATTTCTAACAGATAATTCACCACCATCAATTATGGCGAGCAACCTGATTAAACAATGGAATGAAAAATACGAATGGCCAAAAATAGAAACCGCGGTGGTTAGCGATTTCTTTAAAGATATTGAAAGTAATTATGCGGACGACTTAGTTGAGATAAAAGCACATTGGCCAGATTGGTGGACCGATGGGTTTGCGTCGGGTGCAAGAGAAGTAGCTGCAGCCAGAAATGCTCATGTTGAAATGATTGCCAGCCAAGGCGGACTAGCCATGGCTAAACTTCTAGGTGCCAAAATGCCAACCGGCGTGCGAGAAAGAATTTTTGAAGCTAATAAAGCATTATTGTTTTATGGAGAGCATACTTTTGGAGCAGCAGAAAGTATTTCTGATCCTTATGGTAAATCTAGTATGGAGCAAAGGGAGATCAAAGAATCTTATGCCTGGGAAGCCTATAGACGGTCGAAGATGCTTAATGAAGAAGCTTTAGGACTTTTAAACGATTATATCGGTAAAGAAAGTGAACCTTCCTTAATTGTCTATAATACCTTGAATTGGAATCGAGATGGGCTTATCACTTTATTTATCGATAATCAGCAGATTCCTGTTGGAATGAACATGGAATTGATCGATGAATCAGGCAATAAATATCCGGCTCAAATACTAAAGCCATGGCATGGAGGTTCCTATTGGAGTGTTTGGGTTAATAATATCCCGTCATTTGGGTATAAAAAGTTTACTCTAAAAATTTACGATGGCAATGTTAAACATCAAGACTCACATAGCTCTAATGAATCGCACTCTCATACAAACTCGTTAATTTATACAGAGCAAGGAAATAATATTTCGTTTGATAATGATTGGTATTCTATCACACTCGATAAGAGAAAAGGTGTAATTAGGCAGATCTATGATAAAGAGTTAAGAAAAACATTGATCGATGAAAATTCAAAGTACGATTTAGGTGAATTTATTTTAGAAAAATTAGGAGGAAGAGAGCAATTACAGAGCCAAATGTTACCTAACGGAAGTAGGTTTGGACATTTGACAGATTATTCAAGAAAGCCTCTAGATTCTGTCTGGTTATCAGAAATAAAAGAAGGTTCTATTTGGGATACATTTCAGTTTAAAGGCAAAACAGAAACTGCTTATGAAGCAGATGATGCCTATACTTTTGAAGTAAGGATATATAAAACGACCAAACGGATTGACTTAGCTTACGCCTTAAAAAAGAAACCAATTGTTAATCCTGAGAGCTTTTATATAGCCTTTCCATTTCAATTAAATAATGGAAAGATTCATTTAGAAGTGGCAGGTGGAACAATGGAGGCCGGTGTTGATCAAATTCCAGGCTCTGCCAATGATTGGAATACTGTTCAAAATTTTGCGAATATAAAAAATGACAACGAGCAAATAGTTTTAGTGAGTCATGAAGCGCCTATAATGCAATTTGGAAATATAAACACAGGACGATTTGAATATAAGGCCGTCCCGGATGACACCCATATTTACAGTTGGCCAATGAATAATTACTGGACTACTAATTTTAATGCAGACCAAAGAGGAATGTATACCTGGACGTATAATTTAACTTCCATGGCAAATAGTGATAATCAGGAAGCTACTAAATTTAGCTGGGGAAATCGTATCCCTTTTCTGGCACGGGTAATTCCAAAAGGAAAAAAGGATCCTAATAAATCTAATGAATTATCCATACTCTCAGGAATGCCCGGAAACGTTTTATTGATCAATGCATCACCATTAGAAAATGAGAATTCTGTATTATTTCAACTACGAGAAGTTGCAAATAAAACAGCTGCTTTCCTACCTCTAACTTCAATGGGAGAAAATGTAAAATGGTATGAAACCAATGTGTTAGGGAATGAAATAAGAAAAGTAGATAAGATTCAAATTGATGCGCTGGAAAGTAAATTTTTCAAACTATCATGGTAAAAAATAATTTATAATTACAATATGAAACCAGTCTTCTATTTTTTTATCCTTCTTTTAATTACATCATGTAATACTCAAAATAATTCTGAGGAAAATGAATTATGGATATTGTCAGCACCGGCAGGCAATAAGTTTACAAAAATTGATAAAAAAGGCAAAACTGTAATTCCAAATGGGCGGTATATAACTCCTGCCGGTAAAAGTATAGAAACAGCACCACATCCATATGGATTAACGCTGAGTCCAAATGGTAATATTGCAGTAACCGCTAATTCAGGAACCAGTCCGTTGTCAATAACAATCGTTCGAAATATCTTATCACAAAATCCCGAGGTGCAACAGGTTCCTCCGGGCCCGGTAACAGAAAAGGGTGTTTTAGAATCAGTATTTATGGGTCTGGCTATTTCACCTGATAATCAAACGATCTATGTTGCTGGTGGCCAAGAGAATAAAATTTATCTTTTTGATACGCAATCCGGTGAAAAAACCGGCCAAATTGATTGTTCTTTTGTTTCTGAGAAGTTAGATTATTCCCATGGGTATATTGGCGATTTAACATTGTCAGAAGATGGTAAAACCCTCTATGCCGTTGATCAAATAGGATTTAGAATGGTAATTATCGATACCGAGAAAAGACTACTTACACATTCAGTTCCCGTTGGGCGCTATCCTTTTGGAATATGCCTGTCTCCTGATGAATCTAAGATCTATGTAGCAAATGTAGGAATGTTTGAATATTCCTTTATCAGAGAGAATGCAGCGACTGATTCAAATATAAAATCTATTGATTATCCTGCTTTTGCATATGGATCTAAAGAAATGATTCACGGAATTGAGAATGATACAATTTCCATTAAAGGGCTTGGAGACTTAAATGCCTTGGAGTCATTTTCTGTTTTTTCAATTAACTTAGAAGATCCGGCCAATCCATCGGTTGAAGCAAAAATTAAAACCGGCCATTTAGTTGGGTCATTGGTTGAAGGCATACCTGCCGTTGGAGGTTCTAGTCCTAACTCAATCGTAGCGACTAATGAATATGTATTTGTCAGTAACGGAACAAACGATAATATTTCTGTTATTTCGATTAAAAAAGATACTGTAATAAATACTATTGATCTTAAGCCAGATACTAGAGTCAAACAATTTAGAGGTGTAATTCCATTTGGCCTGGCATTGAGCCCCAATCAAAAAAGATTATATGTTGCCGAGTCAGGAATAAATGCAGTTGGTGTTATCGATGTTTCAAAGCAAGAACTTATTGGACATATTCCAACAGGTTGGTTTCCATCAAAAATTGAAGTAAGTAAAGATGGGGAAAAATTAATAATAGCAAATGCTAAAGGATATGGAAGCGGCCCAAATGGAGGCGCAAATTTTATGCGAGGCCCTGAAGGAAGTTATATAGGATCTTTAATGAAAGGTACCGTACAAATTGTTGATATTCCAAGTAATGAAGATTTGGTAGAACTAACGAAACAAGTTATTTCAAATAATTTTGAATTTCATCGGGCAAATGATACAATCTTTAAGAACAGAAAAGATAACCCTTTACCATTATTTCCGGGCGAAAAAGAAAGTCCGATCAAACATATTGTATTCATCTCAAAAGAAAATAGAACGTATGATGAGGTCTTTGGTCAAATTAAAAAAGGTAAAGGAGATATAACCTTAGCTCGATATGGAAAAAATGCTTCGTTCAAAAATCAACAAAAAACTAATACTCTTTCAAATATAACGGTCATGCCTAACCATTTGGCATTGGCTAATCAATTTGCTATTTCAGATAATTTTTATGTAGATGCCGACGTTTCGGCTGATGGCCATCGATGGTTGGTGAATACCTACCCCAATGAGTGGTGCGAAACGGCTACTGCGGCTAGCTATGGAGGTAACAGAAATTTTAAAGAAAACTCAAAAGCACCTGGTGTTTTTGCTATGAATGGTTCCGCAGGAGCAATTTACCCTGAAGATTATAATGAAGCAGGTTCAATGTGGGATCATTTAGAACGAAATAATATAGACTTCTATAATTTTGGGTTTAGCATTATGTTTGAACCTGCATTATATAAATCTGAATACAAATATTCGGGTATTCATCAATATATTAATTACCCAATGCCACAGCCGCTTTTTGAACGTACTTCAAAAATGTATCCCACTTACAATATGGCAATACCAGATCAATTTAGAATAGACCAGTTTAAAAAGGAGTTTGATCAAAAATGGATTTCAAGTGAAGATAAAATGCCTGAATTTATAACTGTCATTATTCCAAATGATCATGGTGCAGGAGAAAGGCCTGAAGCAGGATATCCGTTTAGAGAAAGTTATATGGCAGATAATGACTTGGCAGTTGGGAGAATAGTTGAATATCTCTCCCACACTCCTTATTGGAAAAACATGTTGATTGTAATTACAGAAGATGATGCCCAAAATGGAGTTGATCACATAGATGCCCATCGCAGTATTTTAATGTTGATTTCACCATGGGTAAAAAGAGATTATGTCAGTTCAGTGCATTATAGTTTCGGGAGTATTTTCAAATCATTTTGGAATATTTTGGAATTACCTTATCTAAATCAATATGATGCCGGAGCTAGTGATTTAGCTGATTTTTTTACCCATATTCCAAATTTCGATCCATATAATGCTCTTGAAGTAGATAAACAGATGTTTGATCCTCAAAAAGCACTTACACCCCTGGATGAAAAGTTTGATTGGAAAGCAGTTGATGAATCTCCAAAAATTGATAATGTCGAGGATATGTTAAAAGAAAGTAAGGAGCAAGATAAGTATCGATTAGAAAACAGAGAGAAAAAGAAACAGTAATAATTTTAATTATCCTTAAAATACTAATCATGAATAAACAATTTTTAATATTATTATTTTCAGTGATCCTTTTAACTTCATGTAGCGAAAAACCAAAGACAGATGAAATTAGTGAAACTGGCAGAATTGAGAATGCTAAAATAATTGCCTATGTACATGGTTGGCAAGATAACTGGGGAGTAAATAATGAAAAAGCAAACCAAATAACCCATATAAATTATGCTTTTGCCAACATTAAAGATGGAAAAGTAATTGAAGGGAATGATTCTGACGGAGAGGTATTTGAAAAGTTAAATCAACTTAAACAGGTTAATAAAGATTTAAAAATTTTAATTTCTGTTGGAGGCTGGGGTTGGTCTAAAAATTTTTCAGATGCTGTTTTAACTGAAAATTCAAGGCAAGTTTTTGCGAATAGTGCGATTGATTTTATGCTAAGGCATAAAATTGATGGTGTTGATCTAGATTGGGAATATCCTGGCCAAATAGGTGATAATAATGTTTTTAGGCCAGAGGATAAAGAAAATTTCACTGCGATATTAAAGTTGTTACGGGAGAAACTCGATTCAATTTCCACAGGAAATAGCCATTATCTTTTAACCATTGCGACGGGGGCCAATCAAAATTACCTGGACCATACGAATATGAAGGAAGCCCAAAAATATCTTGATTTTATTAATATCATGACTTATGATTATTATACGGGTGGCTCAAACAATACTGGCCATCATGCCAATCTCTTCAAGTCAGAATTTGATAATCTCAAGGGTAGGAATTCAGCCAAGGCCGTTGAAGAACATGTTAACGCGGGTATACCGATCGAGAAGTTAGTGTTGGGAGTACCTTTTTACGGAAGATGGTGGAATGGTACTACTCCAGAAAATAATGGACTCTACCAAACGGCTATTGGTAAAACTGGCGGGTATAGCTATAAAAATATTGTTGATAGCATCGTAAGTAAAAACTTCATTTCTTATTGGGATGAAAGTGCA
>CAZJCZ010000050.1:0-14398 GCA_964544575.1 uncultured Flavobacteriaceae bacterium
TTTTCGAGCAAATGATAAGTGATGCATTACCAGGACGAGAAGAATATTTAAATTCTGAAAAATTCCAGATAAGTCATTACGACTGGAATAAAGAAAATAAAGTGTCAATAATTATTTCTAAAATAAATCAAATTCGTCATCAAAACGAAGCGTTACAACAGACCAACAATATAATATTTTGTAATATAGAAAATGACAATTTATTAGCTTTCTATAAATGGAATCAAGACAAGACCAATGAACTCTTAATCATAATTAGTTTAGACCCTTATTATGCACAACAAGGTTCGGTACAATTGCCTTTAGGCGATTTAGGAATCCACCATGGTCAACGAGTTCAAGTACATGATCTGGTAACTGGAAGCAGCTATAATTGGCATGATGAGTGGAATTTTATCGAGTTGCATCCTACCTTACCTTTTCATATCTTTAAGATAAATAAATAGATATGTCTAATAAAACTTCTAAAACGACAGTTTTGACTCCTTACAATTTTGATAATGATTGGGAGTCATTGCTTGAAAACAATGATTTTGTAAGTGTTTTTTTATCAGATATTTTAGAAGATTATATCGTCAAACAAAGATGGTATGGCGGTAAGGCAAGTAAGTTAAAGTACATAGAATTAGCTGAATATTTCAGGATACAGCAACATGGTGAGGTTTATTATGGGCTTATATTAGAAGTTAATTTTGTGGAAGCCTTTTATCAACATTACTTTTTACCCATTGCCTTTGTTTCCGATGAAAATTTTGCCCAAAAAGACAGGATTTTACCAATAAGCATTAAAGGAAAAGAAGGTTTTATAATAGATGCTATTAATTTAGAAGCGTTTAGAAAACTGGTTTTTGAACGTATTAATTCTGCTATTCCAAACGATAGAACTCGTGTACAATATCACAAAAGTGTTTTGTTTAATAACATAGAGTATCAGTCTTCTCGATTTATGGGATTAGAACAAAGTAACACATCAATAGTTTACAATGAAAAATATGTGTTAAAATTCTTTAGAAGAATCTATTCTGATAAAAATCCTGACTACGAAATGAGTCGGTTTTTATCAGAAAAAAAAGAATTTAAAAACACACCTTCATACCTTGGAAGCATTAACATTATAGATTCAGATCAAAGAAACATTACTATTGGATTAATGCAGGAAATGATTGAAAATCAAGGAGATGCTTGGGAATTTATGTTAAAGGAATTTCACAATGTATTTTCTAATCTTGAAATAAAGAATATTGATATAAAAAAACTTCCCAATACAAAATTATTTGAACGTTTAAGTATCTCTGACGTTCCTCCTCAAATTATTGACTGGGTTGGTTTAAACTTACTCTTAAAAATTCAAAAATTGGCTAAACGTACAGCAGAAATGCACATTGCATTAGGTTCGGAGTTTGAAGAAACAGCTTTTACGCCAGCTCGTTTTAATGAAGATTATACTGTTTGGTTAAAGAATAGATTATTATATCAATTTCAAAACCGATTAAATACTATTGAAAATAATTTAGGAAAGTTAGAAGGATTGGCTTTAGATTTAGCGAATGAGTTTTTAGAACAGAAGAACAAAATTCGTAAACACTTTGTGAATTTTGATTGGACTAAATTAAAAGGTGAGCGCATTAGAGTGCATGGAGATTATCATTTAGGACAAATTCTGGTGCAAAACGATGATTTTTACATTATTGATTTTGAAGGCGAGCCAGAAAGCACTATTCGTGATAGAAAGGTAAAACAACCACCTTTAAAGGATGTCGCTGGATTATTCAGATCGTTTCATTATGCAATTTACGCAACAATATTTAATAATTCCGAACATTACAATCACTCACAAGAAGAGCTCTTTGAAGCTGGAGAATTATTATATAAATACTTAATAGGCGTATTTTTTGAAGTATATATAGATGGAGTGCGAAAAGCTAATCTTAATATAGGCTACGAGCAAGAACGAGATTTTATTTTAGAATATTCATTGTTAGAAAAAGCAGTTTATGAGTTGGGATACGAGCTTAATTCACGTCCTAGATGGGCAGTTATTCCTTTAAAAGGGATTTCTAATATTATTAATCATTAATTATGGCAGAAGTAAAAACGTATAGTCTATTTACAGAATTTGATATCGACCTTTTTAAATCAGGTAAGCATTATCGACTCTATGAAAAATTTGGATCACATGAAATGACATTAAACAAGGTTAAGGGAACCTATTTTGCAGTTTGGGCACCAAGTGCCAAAGCTATTTCCGTCATTGGTGATTTTAATTTTTGGCTAGAAGGAGAACATCAATTGAATGTTCGATGGGATGAGAGCGGTATTTGGGAAGGATTTATTCCTAATGTTGGAAATGGTGCTATTTATAAATACAAAATACAAAGTCATCATAACGATGTAAAAACTGAAAAGGCGGACCCTTATGCCAAGAGATGCGAGCATCCTCCCAATACTGCATCAGTTGTTTGCGATATTTCTGACTATAAATGGAAAGATAAAAATTGGATGTCTTACAGAAAAGATAAAAATGGATTAGACAAACCATATTCAGTATATGAAGTTCATTTAGGTTCTTGGATGAAGAATAAAGAAGAAGACAGATCCTTAACTTATAAAGAACTAGCTTCCAAATTAGTTAGTTATGTTAAAGAAATGAATTTTACACATGTAGAATTGATGCCAATTATGGAATATCCTTATGATCCTTCTTGGGGATATCAGCTAACAGGCTATTTTGCCCCTACATCACGTTTTGGATCCCCTCAGGATTTTATGTATTTAGTTGATAAATTTCATCAAAATGACATCGGTGTAATATTAGATTGGGTTCCCTCACATTTCCCATCGGATGATCATGGTTTAGGTTTTTTTGACGGGACTCACCTTTATGAACATCCTGATCGTAAAAAGGGGTATCACCCAGATTGGAAAAGTTTGATCTTTAATTATGAAAGAAACGAAGTTCGTTCTTTTTTAATAAGTAACGCATTATTTTGGTTCGATAGATATCATGCGGACGGATTACGTGTAGATGCTGTTGCATCGATTCTTTATTTAGACTATTCAAGAGAAGATGGTGAATGGGAACCAAATATATATGGAGGTCGTGAAAACTTAGCAGCTGTTTCATTTTTGAAAGAATTTAATCAGGCTGTATATGAAAGTTTTGAAGGTGTTCAAACTATTGCAGAAGAATCTACTGCTTTTCCAATGGTGACCAAACCAGTATCAATTGGCGGATTAGGTTTCGGTATGAAATGGATGATGGGATGGATGCATGATACCTTAGAATATTTTTCTAAAGACCCTATTTATAGGCAACACCATCAGAATGACATAACTTTCAGCTTAGCCTATGCTTTTTCCGAAAATTTTATGCTGCCTCTCTCTCATGATGAAGTAGTTTATGGTAAAAATTCCATTTTAGGTAAAATGCCGGGTGATGAATGGCAACGTTTTGCTAACCTTAGACTTTTGTATGGGTATATGTTTACACATCCTGGTACAAAATTATTGTTTATGGGGAGTGAATTTGGGCAATATAATGAATGGGATTTCCAGAAAAGTTTAGATTGGAACTTATTAGAATTTGCTCCGCACAAAAAATTGCAGGAATATTTTAAGGACTTAAATGGATTTTATCAAAACACACCATCTCTTTATGAGAAGGGTTTCAGTGGTGAAGGATTTGAATGGATAAGTTATGATGACCAACAAAATTCAGTGATTTCATATATCCGTAAAGGACATGATCTAGAAAATGATACTATAGTTGTGTGCAATTTTACTCCTTTAACGATAAATAAATATCGAATGGGAGTGCCTAGAAAAGGTAAGCTTTTGGAAATTTTTAATAGTGATGAAGAAAAATATGGAGGTAGCGGATCTTCTAATTCTAAAGAAATTACCATTAAAAAACAATCATGTCATAATAAAGATTATTCAGCAGAAATAGCCATACCTCCACTTGGAATAACAATTTTTAAATACAAATAATTATTGTTAAGTCATTTGAAGTTATTTAGCTTAAAATTTGCGTTTTATGCAAATTTTAAACTATTTTTTTGAGAAAAAGAACCCAAAATAAGTTATAAATTTTAGTAGGTTTGCATCTTTACTTTAATTACTTTTTTTTATGATTACCAATACCGAGCTAGAACAAAAAGGAGACCAATTCCCTTCTAAAATAATATCGTATAAGCAAAAGATAGACACCATATATTTTTATACGGCTAACTTCGTAGTATTACAACTTACTGTTGTAAGGGATAGTGTGATTCGTTTCCGATATTCAACAACAACAAAATTTGATAAGGATTTTTCTTACGCAATAACTAAATATGCGAATTCAGGTTATAATAAGTTGGAAGTTGATGAAGATAAAGAAAAATATATTATAACTACTCAGAAGTTAATTTGTCATATCAAGAAGTCCAATTTAAAAATTTCCATTTTTGATGCCGCAGATAATACCTTGATCAATGAAGATGAAGTTGGTTTTCATTGGGAAGACAGCTATGAATATGGTGGTAATATTGTTAAAATGAGCAAAATATCTCACGCAGGAGAAAGCTATTATGGCTTGGGAGATAAACCTGTTCAATTGAATTTAAAAGGTAAACGATTTGAAAACTGGGTGACAGATTCTTACGCTTATAATAGAGGTTCTGATCCTATCTATAAAGCTATTCCATTTTTTACGGGCTTACATCAATCTAAATCATACGGAATATTTTTTGATAATACTTTTAGATCATTTTTTGATTTTGCCCATGAAAGAAAAAATGTAACTAGTTTTTGGGCTCAGGGAGGTGAGATGAATTATTATTTTATTTATGGCCCTCAAATGAGCGATGTAATTTCAAATTATAGTGATCTTACAGGTAGACCTCATCAACTACCCCCTTTATGGGCTTTAGGATATCATCAATGTAAATGGAGTTACTATCCAGAAACAAAAGTTAAAGAAGTAACATCAAAATTTAGAGAGTTACAAATACCTTGTGATGCTATCTATTTAGATATAGATTATATGGAAGGTTTCAGATGTTTTACCTGGAATAAAGAATATTTTCCAGATCCAAAACGTATGGTAAAGGAGCTGGCTGATGATGGTTTTAAAACAGTCGCAATTATCGACCCCGGTATAAAAATTGACCCAGAATACCCTATTTTTAAAGAAGGTCTTGAAAAAGATTATTTCTGTAAGCGTGCCGATGGGCCTTATATGAAAGGTAAAGTTTGGCCGGGTGAATGTTTTTTCCCTGATTTTACAAATCCTGAAGTTAGAGAATGGTGGTCTGGTTTATTTAAAGAACTTATCGAAGATATTGGAGTTAAAGGGGTATGGAATGATATGAATGAACCAGCTGTTATGGAAGTCCCTAATAAAACTTTCCCTCATGATGTAAGACATGATTATGAAGGCAACCCTTGCAGTCATAGAAAAGCCCATAATATTTATGGCATGCAGATGGCCAGAGCTACCTATCAAGGCCTTAAAAAATTTACATATCCAAAACGACCGTTTGTAATTACAAGAGCAGCCTATTCTGGTACGCAACGATATACTTCGACCTGGACAGGTGATAATATAGCTTCTTGGGAGCATTTATGGTTGGCTAATGTGCAAACACAGCGTATGGCGATGTCTGGTTATTCCTTCGCTGGAAGTGATATTGGAGGATTCGCTGAACAACCTGATGGTGAATTATTTGCCAGATGGATTCAATTGGGTGTGTTTCATCCGTTTTGCAGAACACATTCTTCAGGAGATCATGGTGATCAGGAACCTTGGACCTTTGGTGATGAAATAACAGATATTGTTAGAAAATTTATAGAGCTTAGATATCAACTACTACCCTACCTTTATACAGCTTTTTGGCAGTACCTTGATGAAGGAATACCTATGTTGAAATCAATGGTAATGTTCGATCAAGAAGATGTTCACACACATTATAGAAACGATGAATTTATTTTTGGAAATCAAATATTGGTTTGCCCTATAGTTGAACCAAATGCTAAAGGAAGAAGAATGTATATCCCCAAAGGTAAATGGTTTAATTATTGGGATGATACAATTATTGAAGGTGGTAAAGAGATGTGGGTTGAAGCAGATTTAGATAGCATGCCCCTTTTTGTAAAAGAAGGTGCCATTATTCCTAAATATCCTATTCAGCAGTATGTTGGAGAAAAGGAAATAAACGAAATAGTGTTGGAAGTATATTATAAACTTGGTAAGGAAAAATCTTTATTATATGACGATGCACATGATGGTTATGATTATAAAAAAGGATTATACAGTTTGCGTAATTTTAAGTTGGTTGGTAAAGAAAAAGAATTAATTATTCAACAACATAAATCGGGCAAATTTATTACAGAATATGAAACTTTTAAGCTTAAACTTCATGGTCTTCCATTCGAAATTTCTACAATTCAAATAGATAATGAAGAAATTTTATTTGAGAAAGTTAAAGTGAATGGCGATAATACCTTGATAATAGACAAAAATTTTACTCAATTACATATTATGGCGCATAAATAAATTATTCTTTGATTTAATAAGTTGTGATCAAATCAATTTATTATTTGCTCTTTTCTTAAAAAAGTGTCTAAACTGTCAGCTATATCAAAACAGCTACTGACTTTTGATACATCATTGCAATATCGAGAATCCAATTTATGAGATTTACATTCGAAATCAGTCAAATTTACTTTTTCAAAATTTTTATTGATTAATTTACATTTTTCATATAAGCTATCAATAGTTTTAAAATTACTAGGATCAACTCCATTTTGTAAAAGAAACCCTTTGAGATAATTTTCAACTGCAAACTGTGAATTTTTACAAACCACCATAGAAACTATATCTTCTTCTGGCCTAAACAATTCTTCATTTGCTTCATTCAATTTTTCAATAGCATCATCAAATAATTTTTTGGCTTTATCATTCATCTTACATAAATTTTAAAGTTAATATTATACGTTAAATACTATATTTAATAAGCATTCTGAATAACATAAACGATAATGCTATTCAGAATACTCCATTAAAAACATACTGTATAAGAAACATAATTAAATTCTATGTTCTTTTACATATCTCTATACAATTGTAGTCTCTCCCATTTATTATTCACTTCTTCCTGTGCTTGTTTATGCAATGCTTCACCTAATTCAGCATTTTCTTTAACCACTCTTGTAAAACGAGTTTCGTTGTACATAAAGTCAGTAAGAGGTGCACTCGGTGCTTTAGAATCTAATTTAAACTTTTTCCCTTTTGGTTTGGAAGGATTAAATCTAAAGAGAGGCCAATAACCTGTTTCTACTGCTTTCTGTTGTTGTATTGCTCCATCTTTTAAATCATAACCGTGTTCACCACAATGTGAATAGGCAATAATAATTGATGGTCCAGGATATGCCTCAGCTTCTTCAATTGCTTTTAGCGTTTGAAGATCTTTAGCTCCAATTGCTACCTGAGCCACATACACATTTTCATATGAAACAGCCTGAAGTGCTAGACTTTTTTTACTTGTTCTTTTACCAGAAACTGAGAATTTAGCACTTGCGCCTAATGGAGTAGCTTTAGAAGTTTGTCCGCCAGTGTTAGAATAAACTTCGGTATCTAATACCATAATGTTAATATCTTCTCCAGATGCCAATACATGATCTACACCGCCATATCCAATATCATAAGCCCAACCATCACCACCAAGTATCCAAACAGATTTTTTACGCAGATATTCTGTTAATTGATTCAGTTTTACAGCATCATCATTATTATCAATATATGCCAACGTTTTTTTAAGTGTATCAATATCAGCAAACTTCTGCTTCTTTTGAGTTTCCGTTTCTTCAGGGTTATTCAATATTGCTTCCACAATCTCACTACCCACTAATAATTCTAATGACTTTAACAAATTAACAGCAATTTCTTGTTTTTTAGATAAAGCTAATTTCATACCTAATCCAAACTCGGCATTATCTTCAAATAGTGAATTTGCCCAGGCAGGACCTCTACCAAATTCATTAGTTTTATAAGGCGTCGTTGGTAAATTTCCTCCATAAATTGAAGAACAACCTGTTGCATTAGCAATTAATATACTATCTCCATACAATTGGGTTAACATTTTAATATATGGTGTTTCTCCACAACCAGAACATGCTCCAGAAAACTCAAATAACGGTTCAAGGAATTGAGATCCTTTTACATTGCTAATTTGTAATTGTGTTCTGTCATAATCTGGTAAATTAATAAAGTAATCCCAGTTTGGATCTTCTACAGCTTCAACTTTAAGCTTATTATGCATGTTGATCGCTTTAAAGTCTGGATCTTCTTTACTTACCGCAGGACAAACAGCTACACAAAGGTCGCAACCTGTACAATCCTGTGGAGACACTTGTAATACATACGATTCTTCTTCACTTATAAATGGTCTTCCTTTTGCTGGAACAGATTTTAATGTTGAAGGTGCTCCCGCTAATTCACTGTTAGAAACAACTTTTGCTCTAATAGCAGCATGAGGACAAATCATTACGCACTTATTACATTGTGTACAAAGGTCTACATCATCCCAAATTGGAACAGTATCTGCAATTCCTCTTTTCTCATATTGAGTTGTGCCTGTTGGGAATGTACCATCCACCGGGAATGCACTTACCGGTAGTTCATCTCCTTTTCCAGCTAATATTTTTCCTAAAACTTCTACTACAAATGGATCGGCATCACTAGTCATCATTGGTTTAAGTTCTGCAGTACTTGTAACAACTTTTTTGTATTCAACTTTTTGAAGGTTCTCTAAAGATTTATCAACAGCGTTGAAATTCATTTGTACAACTTTGTCTCCCTTATGTGAATATGATTTTACAATTGCATTTTTAATTTTTTCAATAGCCTCTTCTTTTGGTAATACTCCAGAAATAGCAAAGAAACATGTTTGTAAGACGGTATTTGTTCTTTTTCCTAAGTTAGCTTCTTGTGCAACTTTAGATGCATCTATTACATAGAATTCAAGCTCATTCTCAAGAATTTCTTCTTGCATCATTTTAGGTAAAACATCCCAAATCTCTTCGTTTGAAAATGGAGAATTTAATAAAAATGTACCCCCTTTTTTAATGTTCTTTAAGATGTCGTATTTTTCAATAAAATTAAATTGATGACATGCAATAAAATCTGCTTTATGAATTAAGTAGGTAGAATAAATAGGTGCAGGACCAAAACGTAGGTGCGAAACTGTTTGAGCACCTGCCTTTTTAGAGTCATACACAAAATATCCTTGTACATAATTATCAGTAGTTTCTCCAATAATTTTAATTGAGTTTTTATTAGCACCTACAGTACCATCTGAACCTAAACCGTAGAACATACAGTTAAAGGTTGTTTTAACAGTCTGTAATCGACTACCAATTTCTAAACTTGTATGGGAAACATCATCATTAATTCCTATAGTAAAATGATTTTTAGGATTTTCTTTATCTAATTCGTCATAAACGGCTTTTACCATTGCAGGATCGAATTCTTTAGAAGATAAACCATAACGACCTCCTATTATTTCAGGCATTGCTCTGTTACTTTCCATAAAGGCAGTAACTACATCTAAATATAGAGGCTCACCAACACCACCTGGTTCTTTAGTTCTATCTAAAACAGCTACTTTTTTAACTGTTTTTGGTAAGGCATCAACAAAATGACTAATTGAGAATGGTCGGAATAAACGCACGATTATCGCACCCACTTTTTCGCCATTTTTAACCATGGTATCTACAGCTTCCATAACCGGTCCTTGACCAGAACCCATAATAACCACTACTTTTTCTGCTTCTGGATGACCTACGTAGTAGAATAAACTGTATTTACGACCTGTATGTTTGTAAAACTCATCCATCGTGTTTTCTACTATTTCCGGCACTTTATCATAATATAGATTTGCCGCTTCTCTAGCTTGAAAGAATACGTCGGGGTTTTGAGATGTTCCTCTAATAACTGGATTGTCTGGATCTAATGATCTTTTTTTATGATCCATAATTTTGTCCTCTGGCATCATCGCTTTGATAATATCATCTGGAATTGAATCAATTTTAGAAATTTCATGTGAAGTTCTAAATCCATCAAAAATATTTAAAAATGGTATTCTAGAATGCAGAGTTGCAACCTGAGAAATTAATGCAAAATCCATTGCTTCTTGAACTGAACCCCCAAAAAGCATAGAAAAACCTGTTTGTCTAGTAGCCATTACGTCTGAATGATCTCCGAAGATAGAAAGTGCATGAGTTGCTATAGTTCGGGCAGCTACATGAATAACCGTAGGTAACAATTCACCAGCAATTTTATACATGTTGGGTATCATTAATAGAAGGCCCTGAGATGCGGTAAATGTGGTTGTCAATGCTCCTGCTTGTAAAGATCCATGTACTGCACCGGCTGCACCGCCTTCACTTTGCATTTCAACAATTCTTGGAACATTTTTCCAAATATTATTTTCACCTTTTGAGCTATAAACATCTACGTGTTCACCCATTGGCGAAGCTGGTGTTATCGGATAGATAGCACAAACCTCATTAGTTTTATGAGCAACTCTTGCAACAGCTTCATTGGCGTCACAAATTAGTTTTGGAAAATTTTTTTTCATGATTAAAATATTTTGTTAAGAAAACCGCAAATATTATTTATAGACATACCATTGTTTTTTCATTTAAATCAAAATGTATATGCGGTATTTAAGGTTTTTAATTGGGGGTAAAATTAAAGCTTGTACTGCTTACAGACTATGACATTTGTCAGTTATAAAATGACCTAATATCTAACTATAATATATATGGTGTAATAATTATCAATTATTTCTTATTCTAATAGATTAAAGGTAGAAATAATGAATAAAACCTTCAAGGTAGTATCGAGATTCTAAACGCCGCACCACTGATTGACAGGATCAGTTTAACTTTTTTTGATTGTTCTGCTATTGGAAGGTTTCAAAAATTGAGGTTTACAAATAACAAATCACTCTTAATTTTAATGTTATTAAGAGTGATCTGACAATTTATTTTAATCCCTTATGGAGAAAATTACTAATGAAAAGTTTAAAAGGCAACGCTCTTAACTATTCACCATGTAACCAAGCTTTCTTTTCTAATAATGCTTCTTCTGTCTCTACATGATCATCATCAAGTATACAACAATCAACAGGACAAACAGATGCACATTGAGGCTCATCATGAAAACCTTTACACTCCGTACATTTATCTGATACAATAAAATAAAATTCATCTGATACAGGATCATTTTCTTCATCTGCATCAACCTCATCTCCATTTGGTAACGTCGTTGTACCGCTTAATTCAGTATCTTCTGCATATGACCATTCTTGATCTGGTTCATAAATAGCATGATTTGGGCATTCTGAAATACATGCGTCACAGTTTATACATTCGTCTGTTATTATAATAGCCATCTTTATTCTATTTTTAATTAATAATTCAATGCAAAATTAAGGTTCAATTGGTAATTTATAACTGACAAAAATCATATTTCATTCTAAAAAGTGAAATTACTTTTGACAACGATATATTAAACGATCAATTTTTGATAAATTTAAACAAAATTTTCAAATTAGCATAAATTATGATTACAGCTAAAGCAAAGAATAAACAAGAGGTATTAGAAGCAGTAGTTATTAGATTTGTTGGTGATTCAGGTGATGGGATGCAGTTAACAGGGTCTCAATTTTCTGATACATCTGCAATGTTTGGTAATGATATTGCTACCTTCCCTAACTATCCATCAGAAATTAGAGCGCCACAAGGTAGCTTATACGGTGTATCGGGCTTTCAGGTGCATATTGGTAGTGTTGAAATTAGTACTCCAGGTGATAATGTAGATTTGTTAGTGGCAATGAATCCTGCCGGTTTAAAGACGAACTTATATGCCGTAAAACCAGGACACACAATTATAGTAGATACAGATTCGTTTACAAAAAAGAATTTAGAAAAAGCTCTATATGAATCTAATCCATTGCAAGACGGAAGTCTTGAAAATTATCGAGTTATTGAAGTAGCAATGACTTCATTGACTAAAGCATCGTTAAAAAATGTTGAAGGTTTAGATAATAAAAGCATTACGAGAAGTAAAAATATGTTTGCTTTAGGTATGGTGTATTGGATGTATAATCGTTCAAGAAAACATACAATTGATTTTTTTAAGAAAAAGTTTAAAACCAAGCCTCATATAGTAGAAGCAAACACGAAAGTTTTAAAGGCAGGCTATAATTATGCCAATACATTAGAACTTATACCAAATGCATATACGATCGCACCTGCAAAAATGAGACCAGGTACCTATAGAATAATAATGGGTAATACGGCCACAGCCTGGGGGTTTTTAGCTGCTGCTGAAAAATCAGGTTTGGAGTTATTTTTAGGTTCATACCCTATTACACCGGCAACTGATATACTTCACGAATTGGTAAAACATAAACATTTTGGTGTAAAAGCTTTTCAGGCAGAAGATGAAATTGCAG
This sequence comes from uncultured Flavobacteriaceae bacterium, assembly GCA_964544575.1. GTDB lineage: Bacteria > Bacteroidota > Bacteroidia > Flavobacteriales > Flavobacteriaceae > Aureibaculum. The sequence continues at coordinate 12,507 of CAZJCZ010000050.1, forward strand.
GAATTACTTCAGCTATTGGAGCGGCATTTGCGGGTGACTTAGCAATAACCACTACCTCAGGGCCCGGTTTGGCACTAAAAGGCGAAGCATTAGGGTTAGCTATGATGGTAGAATTACCGTTGGTTGTAGTAAATGTACAGCGTGGTGGGCCTTCAACTGGATTACCTACAAAAACAGAACAATCTGACTTGTTACAAGCAATGTATGGTAGAAATGGTGAAAGTCCGGTAATTGTTATCGCAGCAAGTACACCTGCCAACTGTTTTAATTTTGCTTATGAAGCCGCAAAACTTGCTTTAGAGCACATGACACCCGTAGTATTATTAACTGATGGTTATATTGCTAACGGATCTGAACCTTGGAAGATTAAAACCGTTGCAGATATGCCTGTAATTAAAAATAATAAGATCCTAGAAGTTAAAGAAAACTGGCATCCTTACGATAGAGATGGAGTAACACTGGCGCGTAATTGGGCGGTTCCAGGAACTCCTGGATTAGAACATAGAATTGGAGGTTTAGAAAAAGACAGGGTAACCGGTAATGTATCATATGTTCCTGAAAATCATGAATATATGACCAATATGAGAGCTGAAAAAATTAAGCGAGTTGAAAACTATATCCCAGAATTAACAACTGAATTTGCTGAATCTGGAGATTTATTGGTAGTTGGTTGGGGCGGAACCTATGGTTCATTACATTCCGCCGTAAAAGAAATAAATGAAGAAGGTTATTCAAAAATTGGTTTTGCACATTTTAACTACATAAATCCGTTACCAAAGAACACCGAAGAGGTATTGAAAAAATTCAAAAAAATTATTATTTGTGAATTAAATACTGGGCAATTTGCCAAAGTTTTGAGAATTAACTTTAATGGTTATGAATTTTTACAATTTAATAAAGTGCAAGGATTACCTTTTGGAAACAGCGAACTTACTGAAAAATTTAAACAATTAGTAAAATAATTATGGAAACAACAGCAGTTAAAGAATATACTTTTAAAGATTTCACAAGCGATCAAGAAGTAAGATGGTGCCCAGGTTGTGATGACTATGTTATTTTACGATCAATGCAAAAAGCACTTCCCCAAATGGGTGTAAAAAAAGAAGATGTTGTATTTATCTCAGGGATTGGATGTTCTTCCCGATTCCCATATTATATAGATTCTTACGGTATGCATGGAATTCATGGAAGGGCTCCTGGTATTGCATCAGGAGTAAAATTGGCTAATCCTGACTTAAGTGTTTGGGTTATCACTGGTGACGGAGATTCTCTAGCAATAGGTGGTAATCACTTTATTCATGTGTTACGTAGAAATCTTGATTTAAACATAGTATTGTTTAATAATGAAATTTACGGTTTAACAAAAGGTCAATTCTCACCAACGTCATTGGTTGGGCAAAAAACAAAATCGTCTCCTTATGGTAACACGCAGCCTCCCTTTTCACCAGGCGAGTTGGCTATTGGTGCTCAAGCACGATTTTTTGCTAGAATTGGAGGTAATACGCCAAAAGAAATGACTCAATTGTTTATTGACGCTGAGAAATTTAAAGGAACCTCCTTGATTGAAATTTTACAAAACTGTGTGATCTTTAATGATGGCTGCTTTACTCAATATACTGATAAGAAAGTACGTGAAGACAAACAACTGCATGTTGAGCATGGAAAACCAATGATTTTTGGAATTAATAAAGATAAAGGGCTGGTATTAAACGGCTTGAAATTAGAGACCGTTACCATTGGTGAAAACGGTATTACTCAGGAAGATCTCGTAGTTCATAATGCCAAAGAACAAGATCCTACTTTACATCAAATGCTTGTTAGATTAGAATATCCATTGGTAACTGGTATTATAAGAAGTTTTGAAGATGTTACTTTAGAAGAAAGAGAAGATG
>CAZJCZ010000051.1:0-11531 GCA_964544575.1 uncultured Flavobacteriaceae bacterium
GCGATTTGGTAAGTGATTTGGAATGGGATGTAAAATCATATTTAGCCCTTGGTGGCGCCATGCATGATTGTGCGGTAGATACTTGGGGTATTAAAGGCCATTATGATTATGTAAGACCTATTTCAGCAATTCGTTATATGGCAGGAAAAGGTCAAAGCAGTGATGCGTCTTTACAGAATTATGACCCTCATGGGATCCCATTAATAGATGGATTAATAGAACTCATTGAAGTTGGTGACCCCTTAGCTGGTGCTAATGATATAAATATAGGTCAGGTCAAAATATATGCATGGAAGGGGCCTGATTTTATTATAGATCCGAGTACAGATGTTGCCGGTGTAGATTGGATTTTGGGAACACATTGGTGGCCATATCAAAGAGGCACCTTTGTAACGCCACCATTTGCTGGTTATGTATCTGGACATTCTACATTTTCGCGCGCTGCTGCTGAAGTTTTGACCTTATTAACGGGAGATGAATTTTTTCCTGGAGGCATGGGAACGTTTGATGTTGCCCAAAATGAATTTTTGGTTTTTGAACAAGGCCCTACAGAAAATATGACTTTACAATGGGCAACCTATAGAGATGCGTCAGATCAAACAAGTTTATCAAGAATTTGGGGAGGCATACATCCTCCAATTGACGATATAAGAGGCCGTATTATTGGAGAAAAAATTGGTATTGAAGCTTTTAATTTGGCGATGAATTATTTTGATGGAAACCTCAGTGATGACAAAAATTTCATAAATATTTACCCGGTACCGTTTCAAGATAAAATTAATTTGGGTCAAAATTATATTGGAAATATATCTTTTCAATTATATGAACTCGACGGTAAACTAGTTCATTCTGAAACAATTTCCCAAAATTCAAGCAGTGTTACAATTACGATTCCCAATTTAGCTAAAGGGCTGTACATTGCCAGGATTTTACGAGAAACAACTGGTAATCAATTCACTAAAAAGGTCATCAAAAATTAAGTTAAGTAAAAGATACTTCTAGACATTACTTGCTAACCACTCACCTACTTCACTGGTTTTATAGGATTTACCCTTACCGGCAAGATCTTCTGTAACGATACCTTCTTCCAATGATCTATTGACTACATTTTTAATTGCCTCTGCTTCTTCATGTAGCCCAAAGGCATCTTCAAACATCATAGCCGCCGATAATACTGTTGCTAACGGATTTGCGATGTCTTTGCCCGTAGCTTGAGGGTATGAACCGTGAATAGGCTCAAACAACGAGGTATGCTCACCAATAGACGCTGAAGGCATTAAACCCATTGATCCTGAAATTACTGAAGCTTCATCAGTTAAAATATCTCCAAAAAGATTTTCAGTTATCAAAACATCATAAGAATTAGGCCATTGCACTAAGCGCATAGCTACCGCATCAACAAACTCATAGCTTACTTCTACTTCAGGATACTCTTTTTCCATGGCTTGAACAGTTTCCCTCCACAAACGCGAAGTTTCCAACACATTGGCCTTATCAACACAACACAATTTTTTAGAACGTGACATGGCCATTTCAAAACCTTTTTTAGCCAATCTAATAACCTCTGCTCTGGTATAAACACAGTTATCATAAGCAGTCTCACCACCGTCTCTTCTTCCTTTTTCCCCAAAATAAATTCCACCTGTCAATTCTCTTAAAAATACAAGGTCAGTGCCTTCGATTCGTTCCCTTTTTAAGGGAGAATTGTCGATTAACGAAGGAAATGTGAATGTGGGTCTCACATTGGCGAACAATCCCAATTTCTTACGCATTTTCAATAAGCCTTGTTCTGGTCTTACTTTAGCACTTGGGTCATTATCATATTTTGGATGCCCGATAGCCCCAAACAACACCGCATCGGCATTCATACAGATTTCATGGGTTTCATCAGGATAAGGTTCATCAACGGCATCGATAGCTGCAGCTCCGGTTAATGCAGATGTCCATGTTATTTCGTGATTAAATTTTGTAGCGATGGCATTGCTCACTTTTACTGCCTGATCAATTACTTCAGGTCCAATTCCGTCTCCAGCTAATAGCGCTATATTTAATTTCATTCTTAAAATTCAATAATTAATTAATATTTTGATAGTCTTATAGTTAAATGATGTTTAACATTTTTTGAGTAGCTTGAATGGCTGATACTGTTTGATCAGAATCTAATCCTCGAGTTTTAAATTCTTTCTGATCACTTTTCCAGGTAATAATGGTTTCACATAAGGCATCAGAATGACTTCCCGGTGGTATTCTAACCGCATAATCAATTAGTTCAGGTAAGGCCAACTCCTTTTTTTTATAAATACCTCTAATAGCATTCATAAAGGCATCAAATTGCCCGTCACCATTGGCGGTTTCTTCAAATTTATCCCCGTTTATGATTAAAGAAATAGTTGTAGATGGTCGTAAACCTTTTGAATGTGTCAACACATAGGATTCAACTTTTACTTTTTCTTCATACAAATTACTATCTAACACATCAGAAATGATATAAGGCAATTCTTCTTTGGTAACAACTTGCTTTTTATCACCTAATTCAATGATGCGCTCTGTAACTTTTTTTAGATCACTATCATTTAAATGCAGTCCCAACTCTTGTAAATTCTTTTGAATATTTGCCTTACCCGATGATTTTCCTAAAGCATATTCCCTTTTTCTACTAAAGCGTTCTGGTAACAAGTCATTAAAATAGAGATTCTTTTTATTATCTCCGTCTGCATGTATACCAGCAGTTTGAGTAAAAACATTAGCACCTACAATAGGTTTGTTAGCAGGAATCATAATTCCAGAAAATGCTTCAACCAACTTACTAACGGAATACAAAGCCTTTTCATTGATCCCCACTTCTACCATTGGTAAATAATCATTAATAACGGCCACAACGCTCGCCATAGGTGCATTTCCTGCACGTTCTCCCATGCCGTTTACAGTTAAATGGAGTCCGTCAGCACCTGCCTTTACGGCTTCTAACACATTAGCTACGCTTAGATCATAATCGTTGTGAGCATGAAAATCAAAATGCAGTGTTGGATACTTTTTTCTAATTTCTGAGACAAAATCAAATGATTCCGTAGGGGTTAACACCCCTAATGTATCAGGCAGCATGATTCTCTTAATAGGTTGTGTAGCTAGGAACTCCAAAAATTCAAAGACATATTCTTTAGAATTCCGCATTCCGTTACTCCAATCTTCCAAATAAACATTTGTTTCAAAACCTTCTTTTTTTGCGATAGAAACAACCTTTTTAATTTCCTTAAAATGTTGTTTTGCAGTCTTTTTAAGTTGATGAGTTAAATGATTTAATGAACCCTTTGTTAATAAATTTTGCACCTTAGCTCCTGCCCTTTTCATCCATTCTAAAGAAACACCATCATCTACAAAGGTCAAAACTTCAACAGCATGGATAAAGTCATTTTTAGAAGCCCATTCAGTTATTTTTTTTACCGCCAAAAACTCTCCCTCCGATACCCTTGCCGAAGCAATTTCTATTCTATCAACTTTTAGTTCTTCTAATAACAGCTGCGCAATGCTTAGTTTTTCTGCTGCAGAAAATGATACACTTGATGTTTGTTCACCATCGCGTAACGTAGTATCCATTATTTCAATTCTGTTAACAGCCATTTAAAGTGGGAGTCCTTTAGCAAACTCTTGAATATCTCCTTTTATATTCTGCAAGTAATCGATATCGTCAAAACCATTTAACATATTTTTCTTTTTATAGTTATTTATATCAAAAGATTCTTGAGTCCCGGTTGATAATAAGGTAATTGTTTGTTTAACGAGGTCTATTTCTATTTCGGTTGTTGGATCTTCATAGATGGCATTAAAAAGCTGTTCTGAAAACTCAGCACTCACTTGCACAGGCAACACCCCAATATTTAAACAGTTATTTCTAAATATATCTGCAAAGAAACTTGAGACGACACATCTAAATCCGTAGTCATACACAGCCCAGGCAGCATGTTCTCTTGATGACCCTGAGCCAAAATTTTTACCTCCTATTAATATTTTTCCAGTATATTTAGGATTATTCAATACAAAATCTTCTTTCGGACTATTGTCTGAATTATACCGCCAATCTCTAAATAAATTATCCCCAAATCCTAACCGTTCGGTTGCTTTTAAAAAGCGAGCAGGAATTATTTGATCGGTATCTACATTTTCTAACGGCAATGGTACCGCTGTACTTTTTAATATGTTGAATTTATCGTAAGCCATAATTTATAGATCGCTATTGCCAATAGTGTTTATTATTTTACTAATTAATTTATTAATACCCTTGGATCTGTTACAACACCTGTAATAGCAGCCGCAGCAGCCACTAAAGGGCTTGCTAACATGGTTCTTGATCCTGGACCTTGACGCCCCTCAAAATTCCTATTTGACGTGCTCACCGCATATTTTCCTGCAGGAATCTTATCATCGTTCATTGCCAGACATGCTGAACAACCTGGTTGTCTCAAGGTAAACCCAGCTTTTGTAATAATATCTAGTATGCCTTCTTCGATAATTTGATCTTCAACTATATGCGAACCCGGGACTAACCAAACAGTAACATTTTCTGCCTTCTTCCTTCCTTTTACAATAGATGCGAAAGCCCTAAAATCTTCAATTCTACCATTGGTACAACTTCCTAAAAAAACGAAATCCACTTTTTTACCGATCATGGCATCGTTTTCAGCATATCCCATATATTTTAAAGACTTCTCATAAGTTGCTTTGCCGCCTTCAATAGTATCAACCATCGGTATATGTTGCGAAATGCCAATTCCCATACCAGGATTCGTTCCAAAAGTGATCATCGGTTCAATGACACTACCATCAAAAGTTAATTCTTTATCAAATTGGGCATCGTTATCCGTTTTTAAGGTTTTCCAATAGGTCATTGCCTTATCCCAGGCGACACCTTTTGGGGCGAATGGACGTCCTTTAATATAGGTAAAGGTCTTTTCGTCAGGTGCTATCATTCCACCTCTCGCTCCCATCTCAATACTTAAGTTACATACGGTCATGCGCCCTTCCATAGTCATTTCTTCAAATACATTACCCGCATATTCAACAAAATATCCCGTTGCACCGGAAGTAGATAACTGAGAAATAATATATAGTGCAACATCTTTAGGAGTTACCGCCTTACTCAATTTACCGGTAACATTGATACGCATTTTTTTGGGCTTTGGCTGCATAATACATTGTGTTGATAATACCATTTCAACTTCTGAAGTACCTATGCCAAAAGCAATAGCACCAAAAGCGCCATGAGTAGAAGTATGAGAGTCACCACATACAATAGTGGCACCAGGTAAAGTGATCCCATTTTCAGGCCCAATAACATGGACAATACCGTTATTCTTATGACCTAAACCCCAATGCCTAATACCGTGCTCATGAGAATTATCTTCTAATGCTTTTAACTGCTTTGCAGATAAAGGATCTTCAACAGGTAAATGCTGATTGATCGTAGGTGTATTATGATCGGCAGTAGCAAAGGTACGCTCTGGATAGAGCACTTTTAAACCTCTGTTTTTTAGGCCAAGGAAAGCTACCGGACTCGTTACTTCATGGATAAGATGACGGTCTATAAAAAACACATCAGGTCCGCCTTCAATTTTCCTAACAACATGCGGATCCCATACTTTATCAAATAATGTTTTACTCATACTATATTTGAACTTTAAATAATGATTTTTAAAATGTTTGCAAATATATTTAACAATAATATTTTTAGCTGACAAAAGTATAAAAAACTACTTTTTTCATCAGCCATTTACACGAATAAAACCATTGATTATTAAACTTTTACATAATAAATAATTGTGATGCCCAAATTCTTTTTAATCTCTATTGAATACCATAAATAATATATATATTTTAAAGTTTATTGAATTTAATAAAGAAAATGGTCGATAATTTATGGTAACAGCAGTTAATTTTTAATTCAAAAGAATACTTAAAAAAAACCTGCCGTTTTACGGCAGGTTACAGAAAAATTTGGTTGATATATACTGATCTCAATAATAGACCAAGGCCTACATATCAAACAAAAATTGTTATTATTTTAAGAATTTCTTAGAGCCATTCTAATAAATAATCCATCATTTCTTCTTTAAGCTCATAGTGAAGCTTAATGTATGTTTTCATATCGTCACGCAAAGTGCTTTGTTCGTTTTTTAATCGACCATCAATTTCTTCCTGTAGGTCTGCACGATATACGTTTTTCATTTTAGCTTTGCATCTATGCGCTAATTTAGAAATAACATTTTTCTCGATCATAATACGATTTTCAAAACTTTCTAGAGGAGCCATCGCTTCTTTGCTAAATTCTCTGCTTGCAATTTCTTCTAGTTTTTCTTGAAAAGTATCCATTTCATTAAAATGAAATTTTAATTCTCTTCTCCATGTTTCTAAATTAAATTTTAGATCGCTTAGATACAATACTTTAGTCTGCATATGTCTTAATTTTAAATGTTAGTATTCTCTTTTATTAATCTTCCTTAGAATTCTCCTTTATTAATCCTTCTTGTACATTATGAGGTACCGGTTGATACGATGAAAATGTAGAACTAAATGTAGCTCTACCTTGTGTTAATGAACGTAGATCAGTTGAGTAGCCATATAATTCAGCAGATGGTGTCAAACTCTTTAATATTTGATATTGTGCATTACTTTCAAAACCTTGTATAATAGATCTTCGAGACTGCAGATCGGTCATCACATTCCCAACCATTTCTTCAGGTACTTTCACCACTAATTCTTGTACCGGTTCTAATAATTTTGGGTTTGCATTTAAAAAGGCTTCTTTAAAGGCGTGTGCTCCAGCAATTTTAAATGAAATATCATTAGAATCTACTGAATGCATCTTACCATCGTAAACCATTACTCTCACATCTCTAACATATGATTTAGTTAGAGGCCCTTCTTCCATGACTTCAAGAACCCCTTTCATTATAGAAGGTAAATAACGTAAATCAATCACGCCACCAACAATACAGTTGTAAAAAATTAATTTTCCGCCCCATGGTAATTTAACTTCTTCTTTACCTCTAAGGTTGAATCCTTCAGGCTCTTGCATACCTTCATGCCATGGTTCAATTTTCATATGTACTTCACCGAACTGACCAGAACCACCTGATTGTTTTTTATGTTTATAACTTGCTGTAGAAGAACGTTGTATTGTTTCTCGATAGGCAATTTTTGGCTGCTCAAATTTAGGTTCAATTCCGTATATGTTTTTTAATGTCCAACCTATTGTTGCCAAATGCAATTCGCCTTGACATCCAAGCAATTGTTGTTTTAATTCTTTTGAATATTCAACAACTACCGTAGGATCCTGACTATGGATCTTTCTTAGTGATTCATGTAATTTTTCTTCATCTTTTTTATTAACAGCATTAACGGTTTTTCTAATTCTAGGCTCAGGATAATTAATTGGTTTAATTGTAATTGGTTTTCCAGGAGTATGAAGCGTGTCATTAGTTTCTGTATACTTCAGCTTTAAAGTGGCACCAATATCGCCTACCGTTAATTTTGATACAGCTTCTCTATTCTTACCATCCATGATATAAAGCTGGTTCAGAATTTCTGTTTCATCATTTCTTGAATTTTCTAATCTATCATTCAGTTTTACTTCACCTGATTTAACCTTAAAAAAGGTGACTTGTCCTAAATTTGGTTGGTATACCGTTTTAAATACAAAAAGTGCAGTTGGAGCATCTTTTTTACGGATTATAGTATCTCCTTCTACACTTTGTTCTTCTTTTAAATCGGCCGCAGCCGGTGCTACATTGTCAATGAAGCCCATTAATCTACCAGAACCCATATCATTTAAGGCAGAAACACAGAATACAGGGAATAATTCATGATTCAACATTCCTGCTTTAATTCCTTGTCTCATTTCATCTTCATTCAAAGTGCCTTTGTCAAAAAATAATTCTAACAATTCTTCATCATTTTCAGCAGCTTTTTCCACCAGTTCATTATGCAATAGATCTGCTAATTCTTTTTGATCTTCAGGAATTTCTAATTTTTCAGGTTTTCCGCCTTCCGGTTTAAATTTATAACACTTCATCTTCAACACATCTATTATGCATTGAGCACCATCCATCATAATTGGATATTGGATTTTGACGGCATTATTACCTACTAAGCTTTTTATACTCTTAAAACTTTCATCAAAATTAGCATTAGGATGATCTATTTGATTGATAACAAAGATCGTCGGTTTTAAATATTTATCGATATAATTCCAAATGATCTCTGTACCTACTTCTACGCCATTTTGAGCATTTAAAACTGCAACAACGGTATCTACAACTCTAATTGATGAAATTATTTCGCCAATAAAATCATCTAACCCCGGAGTATCAATGATATTAATTTTGTAATTACGCCATTCAGTATGTAATGGAGTTGCAAATATTGAAGTTTGTCTTTCTTGTTCTATTTCGTGGTAGTCAGCGACAGTATTTTTTTGTTCAACTGTTCCGCGCCTGTCTAGCAATCCGGCTTCGAAAAGCATGGTTTCCGCTAAGGTGGTTTTACCACTACCGTGCGCTCCTACGAAGGCTACATTTTTAATGTATTTTTCATCATATACTTTCATAAAAAAATTTATTTAATTAGAAGAGATAAATCTACTAATTTTCTATCATCAAAAAAATGATTTTTGTTAGTTTTAAAGAACTTTTTTTTGTTAAAAAATAGATGAATATTTTCGGTAACAAAATTGGGGATATGAATGTACAAAATTTTACGACATAATCTATTAAGAAAGATCAAGATATAGGCTTTTAGTAATTAATGCAATTAAATATTAGATATCAAATACCTTTGACTATTCTAGAGGATCTTTCAATGATGAGACATTCTAATAATGACCTGCGATGATTTTAATGTATAGGATGAAATTTTCTTAGACTAATTCAATAAGCCAATAATAGCTTTAGCTCTTTTTCTAATCTGCCTTTTGCCAAATACTGATTTTCTAACAGAGAAATAAAAGGTATGGGAGTTTCAATACTCGCAACACGCCGCACAGGAGCATCTAAATATTCAAAACAATTTTGAAATTTTTCCTTGACGAAGTAAAACAAGCATCTTTTCCTCAATTAACCGAGGTTTTAACATCGCTTTAAAAAGCTCAAAGAGTTTTTCATTTGTAAGATCTAACCTTTTAAAGATCATTCTGGAAATATTTTAAGCATAAAAAAATCTCTTTCAAAAGTATTGAAAGAGATTAAATTATCTATAAAGATTTGATTAAATTTTATATTCGTCAAAAATAGCATGCATTAAACGTTTTTTATCGTTGATGATTTCTTCCAAAGAAATTGATGTTTCGGTACGTATGACGCCATGAATATCATCAATTGCAAAGATCACATTCTTTGCATGTTTGGTATCTTTGGCTCGGATCTTACAAAATATTGTAAACTTCCCTGTGGTTAAATGAGCCACGGTAACTTCTGGTATTTTATTTAATTCACTTATGATTTTCTTAGTAAATGAAGAATTTTCCAGAAATAGTCCAACATATGCAATAAATGAGTAATTCATTTTATCATAATCGACTGTCAACGTAGATCCTTTAATAACACCCTCTTCTTCCATTTTTTTTACCCTTACATGGATTGTGCCTGCAGATACCAATAATTTCTTTGCAATATCTGTAAATGGAGTTCTTGCATTTTCAATGAGCATGTCTAATATCTGGTGATCTACTTCGTCTAGTTTAAACTTAGCCATATTGTATTATTTTTAATTAAAAGATGTAATTTATGCATTTAATTCAACAAAAATAGCAAATAAACATTAATATTCGATTATCTCTTTTAATTTATCTTCATCGTCAAACACTTTACCCTTGTAATCAATAATTGTATTGCCATTGTACTTTGACAAATCCTTGATGTGCTCAACAATTGGCCTAAATATTATTTCATTTGAAACGAGTTCTTCTTTAAAAACTACACCAACATCAACCATTTGATCTCTATTTGAAAGAAACACATTTTTATAAATTATATCTAAATAATATTTCTCATTGTTGGGAATATCGAAGTAAGGCTTATAATTCGTTAATTTAGTTTCTATCGCAATAAGGTGTATACCTGATAATAGCGCTATAAAATTGTATTTACGCACCATTTCCCTACTATAATCATCTTTAGAATGTCCTGCTTCAATTAAAATAGTATGATGACCGGCTTTTTGAAAATTATCACCAGTAGCTGTCGGATAAAATTCATCGGTATATCTTCCAACTTGATTCGGAATAATATCTTGCAATACCTTATTCATTGCAGTTATTACCGCCATGGTTACTCTTCTACCCTTTGTGACCGTTCTTTCCGCATTTTCTGAGGGCGCTAGGAATGATATTGTTGCCGGACGATTCTCTTTACCTACACTATAAATTGTACGCTGATCATGTAAGTTAAAACAAAACTTTGGTGAAAATCCCTTTAAAACAGTCATTAATATTTTACTTTCAGGCGCTCTTAAATCTAATACATCTCTATTAAGATCAACACCTTGGGCATTTTTCCTTGTATATAATTCAGCCCCATCCGGATTTAGTAAAGGAATAAAAACCAACGTACATTCTTTTAAAATTTGGGAAGCTATTGATATGTTTTTTCCGGGATTGTCAAAAAATTGAAACATATCGAATATTGCTTTTGTCCCTGTACTTTCATTACCATGCATCTGTGACCATAACAATACTTTAGTTTTACCTTTTCCTATTGTAATTTTATAAATTGGTATTTGGTTGAAAGAATGACCAAGTTGGTCTATGATAAATTGATCCGATAAGTTTTTAATTATTGGTTCGATCATCTCAAATACTATTCTCCTGCCAAAGAGATTTTTTTCTTTGTTCAATTCGTGCCAATCAGTTATTTGTTCAATGCTCAATTCATTCATTTTACAAATGTAATTAAAGAATAGTTTACATTTGTAAACATAAATAGTTATCTATAAGCGAGAATTGTAAACACAAATAGTGTCTTGATCATACAATTGTAAATTATAAACATAATATAATGTTAATCTATTTTATATCAGTTATATATCAGGTATTAAGTAAAGTTTTGATTTTATGTTTTCTTTTAATATTCATGAGTAATATAATATAAATGACAATTAATAGTTACATTTGTAATGTATTTTTTTGAACTATGATAAATAATTTGGATTTTGCGCATCGGTTAAATAAGGTGATGGATTATTATCAATTATCTGCTGCTGCTTTTGCAGATAAAATTAGCGTTCAAAGGTCAAGTATATCACACCTACTATCGGGTAGAAATAAACCCAGTTTAGATTTTGTATTAAAGGTATTAGAAGAATTTAAAGATGTTGAATTATATTGGCTGTTAAATGGAAAGGGTAGTTTTCCGAAAAAAGAGGATACAGGTACCACTACTCCACTTATATCTGATGATGCTGCACAAATCTTAGCTCAGAATTCAACTATTAAAGAAATCGACAGCATTATCATTTTTTACACCGATGGTACTTTTAAAAATTAT
>CAZJCZ010000051.1:11631-13816 GCA_964544575.1 uncultured Flavobacteriaceae bacterium
TAAAGAAATCGACAGCATTATCATTTTTTACACCGATGGTACTTTTAAAAATTATGTTCCTAATGAACAAAAAAATCCTGACCAACTAAATGATCAGGATTTTTAGGTAAATTATTTATAACTTTTAATTTGAGCCTTTAAACAGGCCTTCTAATTGTTTAAATCCTTCTGAATCTACTTTACTAATATTATTGGCAATTTTCATAATTTTAGCAGGCTCCATATTTTCACCTATTACGCGTACTAAGGCAAATCCTTGACTATTATCTGAAGCATATACAATAACTTCATCCATGGTGTCATTATCTCCTTCATATTTTAAGACAATATTTCTACCCTTATCTTTTATTCGCATCAGCTCCTTAAACTTTGGGTTCTTTAATATTGCTTTCACTTTTTGCTCTTCTATTTTAAATTCAGCTCCATTAGTATCATCCTTTTTAAAAGCTAAAATATTAAACTTTTTAAGAGAACTTAAAGCCTCTTCCACTTCAGGAGATACATTGTCCGTTAAGCTTATTATACTGGCCGGCACATCTATTGAAAGAAAGTTTTTATTCTCCTGACTGTCTATATAGTATTTCTGTAAAGAAGGTGAGCTCGCACAAGAAACGATAACTAAGGTAATGGCAATGAGTGCTATTATTTTTGATATACTCTTCATTTGTTTCATTTTAATTGTATTAAAACTATTATTTTTTCTCAGCTTTCTTTAAGTGCTCCCCGCCAGGAATATTCATTTGATTTGTCAATTCAGATATTTTATTCAAATCGATATCTCCTGTTATAGATACAATTACAGCTTCCGGCTTCCGATCACTACCTTCCATATGTTTACTAATACCTTCAACAAACATAAATAGTTCACTTACATGGTCTTTGTCTTTACCTTCCTTAATATAGATCTTTACATTTCCATCTTTATCCTTTACGCGCATTAACTCTGAAAGTTGTTTTGAAGATTTTAAATAACTAGTAACTTTAGCTTTCATATCTGCGGCAATTGAAGCATTTTCAGTGGCAAAGACCCTTAAACTGTTTAAACTTGCAACCATATTCATATATTCTTTTGCTTCATCACTATCTCCACCCATTTGTTTCATTAATTCAAAAGCTCGTTTATTAACAACTACCGTTGTTACATCATCCATATCTTCAAATTTGTCAAATACTGATTGTGCAAAAGTGAATAAAGGTAACATCGCTATTGCGAACGCGATCATTAATTTTTTTGTTGTCATTTTTTTATTTTTATTTATTGTTTTCATGATTTCTATTTTATTTGTTTTTAAAAACTTTGTTTTTGGCTTTTCCAAACTCTTGTAATCCGGCCAATGCAACTGTATTCCCTTTATTTAGATTTTGAGATATAAGTTGGAATGCTTTCTGAGTTTCTTGAAAAGCTAATTGAGCTTCCTGGCGTTCACTTTCATTGAGAGTGCCAGGACTATTTATTGTATAAATACTAACTAATAAAGCAACAGTGGCAGCTATTGATAACCATTTCCAATTCGATCTTTTTGGTTTTAATTGGATTGATTTCGTAAAACTCTCTGTGCTACTTTGATCAAAATAATTGAACATTGTTTTGTATTCTAACAAATGAGCAGGAACAGCATCTTGTTGAAAAAATGCTTTCAATACTTGCTCTTCTTGTAAAGAGGTTTCTGCGTTCTCATATTTTTCAACGAGTTTTTCTATGTTAGATAATTCCATAATTGTGTTGTTTTTTCAATTGTTCCCTTATTGTTTTTCTAGCTCTAGACAATGCTACACGCACTGCTGTTGGTTGTAAGTCAAGGATCTTGCCAATTTCGTCATAATCATAATTTTCAATATCTCTTAACTGAATTATTAATTTTTGCTTTTCAGGTAATTTTTCAATGAACTCATGAACTTTTGAAACGCTATCTTTTAATTCAATCTCATGATCTAATGATATATTACCGTCTTTATAATTGCTATGAACTAATGTTAAATTGTTTGAACGTTTTGCTTTTAATTGATCCAAACAGTAATTTTTCGTCATCGTCATTGCAAAAGCTTCAACGTTTTTGTATCCACTCAATTTATTTTTATTAGTCCATAATTTTAAATACAACTCTTGCGTAGCATCTTCAGCTTCATCAGTCGAAACCAATAATCTTTTAGCCAATCTAAAAACTTTATCCTTAAAAGGCAATAC
>CAZJCZ010000052.1:0-13683 GCA_964544575.1 uncultured Flavobacteriaceae bacterium
GTTAATTAAGGAGACAAATGACTGATATAGCAAACTGGAATAAAATAAGAAAACAT
Organism: uncultured Flavobacteriaceae bacterium; assembly: GCA_964544575.1. GTDB lineage: Bacteria > Bacteroidota > Bacteroidia > Flavobacteriales > Flavobacteriaceae > Aureibaculum. The sequence goes on from CAZJCZ010000052.1 coordinate 57, forward strand.
TTTAGTAAAAGCTTTAGTTCTAGTCTTCATGTTTCAATAGCCTCTTTGGATTCTGATAACAACCCAACAACTACACCTATAGGTTCATTTTTCCTTAATAAGGATCAAACGGGATTCTATTTTGAGAAATTTCCAACCAAATTACCTAATCATTCTAAGTCAAATCGAATGATTTGCATATTAGGTGTTAACAGCAATAAATGGTTTTGGATAAAGTCATTATTCAAAGAGAAATTCACGGATTATCCAGCCCATAAACTGTATGGGATACTTGGTGAAAGAAGAAAAGCATCTGAAATTGAAATTGATCGATTAAGACGGAGAATGAGAAGAACTAGTAGATTGAAAGGCCATAAATATTTATGGTCTGATATGAAATATGTAAGAGATATTACGATCACTAAAGTAGAAAAAATTAATATTGGCAAAATGACTTCTCATTTATAGTTCTAGGATTAAATGTAAATTATCGGCTTCAACAAAGTCATAATATCACATATAAAAAAATAAAAAAAGCTTACCAATGGTAAGCTTTTTTTGAAACTAAACTATTTAAATATAAACTAATCTTATGATTCTTTTTAATATTTAAAAACGGGGAGAAAGGATTTGAATCTTTCGAATTTCTCTTTCATTTTGGGAGTAAAAGTTGCCTTAATAAACTAAGACAACCCTTACATTTTCACATAGCAACTTTCCCATTTTTTTGCTTTTAATTTTTAAAACTTAGTAATTAAATAAATGTTTCTTTTTAGTGACCTTTTTCAAGAGTTTACTTTATGTTTCATTTACTATTTTTAACTTTTTAAGAATTATTAAAAGCTCGATTTTTTAATTTGAATCTCTTTATTAAGACTCTTCATATATTAAACAACTATCGCCTAAAAACTCCTACCTCCTATTCGATTTTTTTTAGATTTTAAGGTAATATTTACATAAAACCTGAAATAGTATTCATCTGAACTAACCAATTATCTAAACATTAGAAACAAAAAAAACTGCCTTAGAAACTAAGGCAGTTCAACTCTATTAATTCTTCATAGCAACTTTCTTATTAAGAAACGAATTAATAAATTAAAATTCAATATTTAGCGCATACTGTATTTCTTATATTCCTTGATTGTTATATATATCTTGATTAATCATCATTGATGTCATCGTCACATTTGCCTATATAATCATCTTCATGGTTATTAAGGTGGCCCCAAATAGCATTTATACTTACGCAAAGGGTTTTCCCTTTATGACAGATGTACACCTTCTTGTTTTTATCATCACAGAAGTCATAATCTACATCTCCTCTACAAGCATCAACTACAATTTGTAATGTCTCCTCTAATTCAGTTAAATTGCTTACCATAGTCACTTCATTATCAGTGCCAATTAATTCAAATGGAAAATCAAAATTTAATTGATCTGTACTTGTCATTTCATCGAAAAATGAAAATAAGCTTTCATCACTATCAATAACTCTTGTTTCTATAGATCGGCTACCGGTATAATATACATACAACGCAAAAGGATATTTGAATTCTGCGCATTGATCATCATCATCACCACTTTTAACAGCTGATTTCATCAAGGACACTATTTTTGAATCTTTATTAAAAACTGCCGCTGCATCTAATGAAATTTCTTCAATACTTTCTTGACAAGAAAAGAATAGTAATAAAGGTAAGAACAATAAGTATCTCAAAAGATCAAACCTAATATTCATAATTTTTGTTTTCATAATTTCATTTTTTAATCTGTAAAAATATCTTCTTTGCATTTAATCCCTACCTATTAAAATGATATGTCCATAATGTCTAAAAACTGTCTTAACTCACCATAGCGTTAAGACAGCTTACCCCTTTGTTAATTTTGACTTATAGTATATCTGTTTTTTAAAATTAATGATTAATATTATTTCACTATTCATATATAAAACAACTTACTTTAAAAAGTTCCTACCCCCCATTTAAAAAAAAATCATTTTTTTTTATAAAATTTAATTTAATGCAAAAAAAAACTGCCTTAACACGATCTTGTGTTAAGGCAGTTTACCCCTTTTTACTATTTTTACTATTTGTTAAAGCTTAGCGTACTGTTCCTTTATATAAAATGCAATTGGTATATTTACCCGTGTAGAATCCCAAGCTAAAACCATTTCAACATTGCTGTTTTTTTCTTTGAAGTCAATTGAAAAAAATTCAATTGACTCTGCTTTTTTTGTAGATACTTTAATTTTAGCAACATCAAAAGACGGGTTGTATTGAAAAGCCCCCCATACATCAACGTTAGAACTTAGTATTACTTCCCATTCGTTTTCTGACGGCACTGTTAACAGCACATAAGTTCCAGCGGCTACTTTTACATCCCCGAATAATATATCTTGATAAAACTTCACTTCTGTAGCCTCATTGGCTCCAGTTCTCCATACTTTTCCATATTCTACTATATTGCCGAACACTTCTCGCTCATTTTTTTGTGGCCTTCCGTATATTACTTTTACTAATGGCTGTGCGATCATGTTTTCTCTATAATATGAGATATCATGAGGTGCTCTATCTAATTTTTGAAAATCCTGTGAATTTATATTCTGATTTACTAGTAACGTAATTACAATTAATAATAGTGCTTTTAAAAATGTTTCCTTTTTCATATTTATAGTATTAAGCAATTTTGTTATTATGACACTTAAATAAAAAATAAGTCACATTTTTTTAAATCAGTAAATTATTTGAATTTTTTTAAATTTCCTTTAATATTGATAATTATTCAAAAATATCTTCCTGAAAACCAGCGAAAAAAAAATTATTATATACTGTTTATGAATCGTATTTTTCTACAAACAAAAAAACTGCCTTAACACAAGGTTGTGTTAAGGCAGTTTACCCCTTTTTACTATTTTTACTATTTGTTAAAGCTTAGCGTACTGTTCCTTTATATTAAATGAAATTGGTATTTTAACTCTGGTAGAATCCCATGCTAACACCATATTTATTTTATCTTGCTTTTCCTTAAAGGCTATTGAAAATGTTTCAACAGACTCTGCTCTATTTGAGGGAACTGTTATACTGGCCACATTAAAAATGGGATTGTACTGAAATGCTCCCCAAACATCAACGTTAGAACTTAAAATAACTTCCCATTCATTTTCTCCAGGTATTGTAAGTAATACGTATGTTCCGGCTAATACTTTAGTATCGCCAAATAATATGTCTTGATAAAATTTAACTTCTGTGGCCTCATTGGCTCCGGTTCTCCAAACTTTTCCATATTCGACAATATTTCCAAAAATATCTCGTCCATCTTTTTTTGGTCTACCATAAATAACTTTTACCAATGGTTTAGCAACCATATTCTCTCTATAATAAGAAATATCGTGAGGTGCTTTATCTATACCATTAAAATTTTGAGCAGATAAACTAGTTTTCAGCAATACTGAAACTAATAGAAAAATTATAAACTTAAATATTGTTTTTGTTTTCATCACCTTTATATTTGTTAGAAGCAATTAATTAGACTTCTTTTCTGTTAATTGATTGTTTATTAAATATTGTAACTTGAACTAAATCAGAATTATTATCTTTGTTAAATTGTAAGTTTTTAATCTGATTTCTAGTTATTAAACAACCAAATTGAAAAAAACCCTACCAAAAAAGGTAAAAAAAATAATAAATAATGCTAAAGTCTTTAAAAACAGATATTTGTGAAGAACATGTTTTTTCTAAAATATTTAATACTCTTTCAAATGACGTATATAATTTTTTACGATATAAGTATGGTGATGGTTTAGATCCTAGAGATAAAGTTCAAGAGGCATTTATTAAACTTTGGGATAACTGTAAAAATATAACTCCTGAAAAGGCAAAATCATTTTTATTTACTACTGCAAATAATATGATGCTTAACGAGTTTAAGCATCAAAAGGTTGTATTAAGACATCAACAAACTAAACCTAAGGACTATACTAATGAAAACCCTGAGTTTCTATTAGAAGAATCTGAATACATGCAAAAGTATGAAAATGCACTTTCAAATTTAACGGAAGCGCAACGTGTTGCTTTCCTATTAAATAGAGTGGAGGGCAAAAAACATAAGGAGATTGCTGAAATGCTAGGGATTTCAAGAAAAGCTGTTGAAAAAAGAATTTATGGCGCCTTAGCCAAATTAAGATTAGAAATTGAACACATATAAAATAATCAAAACGTAGTAGGAACTTTTGAAAGTTAATTGTTACATAATTGGAGCGACAACAAATAAATACAAAAAATTGTATGAGTAGGGTAGGAAAAATCCTTCTTAAGTTGTTGTATAAATAGAAAACATGATATGAATAAAGAACTTTTAATACAAAAATGGTTAGACGACGAGCTAAATGCTGCTGAACAAAAGACCTTTGAAGGACTGCCAGAGTATGATTCTTATACGAAGCTTTCTGAAAAAGCAAAGCTTTTTAAAGATACGTCATATAACGTCAGTCTGGAATTTGAAAAATTGAATTCCACGATTAAAAAACGCAAACAAGCTACAAAAACTACACAATGGATTAAACCATTACTTCGTGTGGCAGCAATATTTATAATAGGATTAGCTGTTTATTATTCGCCTATATATGGTGATATGGCTACTGTTAAAACATTAGCAAGTAATACGGCATCCATTGAATTGCCAGATAACTCAAAAGTGAAATTGAATGCAGCTTCGTCTTTAAAATTTGAAAAACGAAACTGGAAGAAAAAGAGAGAGGTTAATTTAGTTGGGGAAGCCTATTTTAAAGTTGAAAAAGGATCACAATTTGATGTAGTGACCTGGTTAGGTAAAGTTAGTGTTTTAGGAACGCAATTTAATGTTAAACAACGCGTTAATTATTTTGAAGTGATCTGCTATGAAGGACTTGTAAGTGTTTCATATAAAGGAGAGAATATCGAACTTCCGGCAGGTAATTCTTTTAAACTAATTGATGGTGAAATAATTCAAGAGGAAACTAGAGATTCTGTACCTTCTTGGGCAGCAAAAAACATTAGTAGTTTTAAAAGTGTACCTTACAGTGAAGTAATTAAAGAATTTGAAAGACAATATAATATTAAAGTAGAAACTAACAATATTGATGCTGAACAATTGTTTACCGGTAGTTTTACCAACAATGATGAAGAGTTAGCTTTAAAATCAATTACATTGCCTTTGCAACTGAAGTTTAACAAATCAAACAACGCGACGATAGTTCTCACTAAAGAGTGATAAAAAAACAGTTATTATTTAGTATAATATTTTTATTTTTTTTTTGTTTAACTTCACTAACTGCTCAAACAGAAAAAAGAAAGCAACCACTTATTGAAATTTTAGAAAAATTACACTCACAATTTGAGTGTAATTTTTCTTATATAGACAATGATGTTAGAGGCATTTTTGTAGAACCTCCTGATGATAAATTAAATTTAGACGAATCTATTGAATATCTACAAGCCAACACTCCCTTATTATTTACCATTTTAGGAAGCAAGTTTATAACCATCACACAAAAAGAAAATACGTTTTCAATTTGCGGATATTTAATTGATATAAATACCAACGAGACCATTGAAAAAGTTGCTATTCAAACTAAATATTCGTCGACTATAAGTGATGAAAAAGGCTATTTCAAATTATCAAGACTAACGGATGAAGATATTATCTCATTCAGGCATTTAGGCTATAACCTATTTACGGAATACGCAAAAGTTTATAAATCCAAGCAATGTGAATCTATCTTTTTAGAATCAAAAACGGAAGACTTAAGTGAAATCATTTTAAGTAATTATTTAACGAATGGTATTAACAAAATTATTGATGGTAGCATATCGATAAATTATCAAAATTTTGGAACTGTTCCCGGGCTTATTGAAACAGATGTTTTACAAACCATTCAGGCATTATCTGGTTTTCAAAGTATCAATGAAACGGTTTCAAATTTAAACATTCGCGGTGGCACACATGATCAAAATCTTATAATTTGGGATGACATAAAAATGTATCAGGCAGGTCATTTTTTTGGACTCATTTCTGCTTTGAATCCTCGTATTACAAAGCGTGTAACTTTAATTAAAAATGGATCTCCAGCGTCATACACAGATGGTATTTCAGGAACTATTGATATGAAAACTGATCATTTAGTAAATAAAGATCTATCAGCAGAAGCAGGATTAAACTTTATTAATGTAGATGCTTTTGTTGATGTTCCTTTAAACAAAAACTCTTCTGTTCAAATAGCTTCGCGAAAGTCATTTAGTGAGTTCATAAATACACCAACATACAGCCAATATTTTGACCGGGCTTTTCAAAATACCGATGTGGTTACGAGTACTAATATTACAAACAGCACAGATGAAGTATTTGATTTTTATGATGTAAGTTTAAGATGGTTATATAATATTTCAGAAAACGATAAAATCAGAGTAAACTTTTTAAATCTTAATAATAACCTAACATTTACAGAAAATGCTTTTGGTGGTGGTTTATCTACTTCTCGTGAAAGTAAATTGGGTCAAAGTAACATTGCCGGAGGGATTCATTATGATAGAATATGGAACGCTAAATTTAAATCTTCTTTGCAATTTTATGGCACAAATTATAAGCTAAATGCAGAAAATATTGATATCATTAACGAGCAAATTTTAAAACAGGAAAACGAAATAGTTGAAACTGGGTTAAATTTTAATTCCACTTATTTAGTGAATGACAATATAACCATTCATTCTGGTTATCATTTTGTAGAAACAGGAATCACGAATAAAGAAAAAGTGAATAGTCCTCCTGTTGACAGTTCCGTAAAAAAAGTACTTGCGAGTCATGCCATATCAGCTAACGTTAAGTATAGTTCTGAAGATCAAAATACTCATGTTACGTTTGGAACTCGGTTTAATTATATTGGCAAATTCAATAGATTTATTATTGAGCCAAGATTTAGTTTAAATCACCGGCTTACGGATAAAATTACTTTAGAAGTTTTAGGTGAATTTAAAAACCAAACCACTACGCTCATTACAGATTTTAGAAATAATTTTTTAGGCTTAGAACAGCGTCGATGGAATTTATCTAATAACGAAGACATACCTATATTGACAAGTAAGCATATTTCTGCAGGTACTAATTATAAACATAAGGGGTTAATGATCAGCACTGAATTGTACTACAAGACTGTTGATGGCATAACATCTCAAAGTCAAGGGTTTCAAAATCAATATGAATTTATCGCAACCAATGGGAGTTATAATGTTAAAGGCCTGGATTTTATTATCAATAACAAATTTAATAATTTTAATACTTGGCTAGGTTATTCTTTGGCAGACAATAATTATGTCTTCAATGAGCTTGATAATAGTAAATTTCCAAGTAATATAGACATAAGGCATACTTTATCATTGGCTACTACGTATGATTTAACCAATTTAAAACTCTCTGCCGGTCTTAATTGGCGAACAGGTAAACCAACAACTAAACCCGTAGAAGGTAACGAAATAATAAACAATACTGTAAATTATGAAACCGCTAACAGCCGTAATTTAAATTCATATTTAAGATTAGATACTTCTGCCATTTATGATTTCAACATTAGCAAAAAAGTAAAGGCTCAAGCTGGACTTTCGATTCTAAATGTTTTGGATAAAAAAAATATCATCAATAGTTATTATATTATTGACGATGAAAATGCCGTTAAAGAAATACAAGAATATTCTTTGGGTATAACTCCAAATTTTGCATTTAGAGTATTCTTTTAAAACAAAAAAACTCCCGAAAATTTCGGGAGTTCAAATTTATTGTTTTAACCTATCTAGGCGTTTTCTATCTTAATTAAATTCAGTGCTGATCCATATTTGAACCATTCTATTTGTCCGGCATTATATGTATGATTCGCCATAATTGTATCTTCACTACCATCTGCATGTTTCACGCCTATTGTTAATGCTTTACCCGGAGTAAAATCAACTAGATCAACAAAATCAAAAGTATCATCTTCCTGAATTTTATCATAGTCTGCTTCATTAGCAAAAGTTAAGCCTAACATTCCTTGCTTTTTTAAGTTAGTTTCGTGAATTCTGGCAAATGATTTTACCAAAACTGCTACAACACCTAAATGACGTGGTTCCATGGCTGCATGCTCACGAGAAGAGCCTTCACCATAATTATGATCGCCAACTACTATTGTTGGAATACCAGCCATCTTATATGCTCTGGCTGTATCTGGCACCGGTCCGTATTCTCCGGTTATCTGATTTTTAACTTTATTTGTATCCTTATTAAAAGCATTAACAGCTCCAATAAGCATATTGTTAGAAATATTATCTAAATGACCTCTAAATCTTAACCAGGGCCCTGCCATAGAAATATGATCTGTAGTACATTTTCCAAAGGCTTTTATCAATAATTTAACGCCTTTAAGGTTGCTGTCAATTGGTGTAAAAGGTTCCAGTAATTGTAATCTTTTTGAATCAGTTTTCACAACTATTTCAATTTTAGAACCATCTTTAATTGGCGCAATATAACCTGGATCTTTAACATCAAATCCCTTTGGTGGAAGCTCCAACCCAGTTGGCTCTTCCAGCATTACTTCTTCACCATCCTGATTAATCAATGTGTCAGTCATTGGATTAAAATCTAATTTGCCAGAAATAGCTACTGCTGCCACCATTTCAGGGGAACCTACAAAGGCATGTGTATTCGGATTACCATCTGCTCGCTTTGAGAAATTACGGTTAAATGAATGAACAATTGTATTTTTTTCTTGCTTATCAGCACCTTCTCTTGCCCACTGACCGATACATGGCCCACAAGCATTGGTAAATATCTTTGCATTTAAAGCTTCAAAAACATCTAATATCCCATCTCTCTCTGCGGTGTAACGCACTTGTTCTGAGCCTGGGTTGATACCAAATTCTGCCTTGGTAACCAATTTCTTATCTACAGCTTGTTTTGCAACTGACGCAGCCCTTGATAAATCTTCATATGATGAGTTAGTACAAGAACCTATTAGGCCCCATTCAACTTTTAATGGCCAGTTATTTTCTTGCGCCTTTTTAGTCATTTCTCCAACAGGAGTTGCCAAATCTGGTGTGAATGGACCATTTAAATGAGGTCTTAATTCAGATAAATCTATCTCAATAACCTGATCAAAATATTTTTCAGGTGTTGCATAAACTTCATCATCTCCAGTTAAATTTGATGCCACCTTATTAGCTTCATCCGCCACATCATTACGATCAGTTGCTCGTAGATATCGCTCTATTGAATCATCATAACCAAAAGTAGATGTTGTTGCTCCAATTTCTGCGCCCATATTACAGATAGTACCCTTACCGGTTGCTGAAATAGATTTAGCACCTTCACCAAAATATTCCACAATACAGCCAGTACCACCTTTAACAGTCAAAATTCCAGCTACTTTTAAGATTACATCTTTAGGAGCGGTCCAACCACTTAATTTTCCTATCAACTTTATCCCAATTAATTTTGGAAACTTTAATTCCCAAGCCATTCCTGCCATCACATCAACCGCATCAGCACCTCCAACACCAATGGCAACCATTCCGAGCCCGCCAGCATTTACTGTATGTGAATCTGTACCGATCATCATCCCGCCAGGAAAAGCATAATTTTCTAATACAACCTGGTGAATAATACCAGCTCCTGGTTTCCAAAATCCAATCCCATATTTATTCGAAACTGAAGCTAAAAAATTAAAAACTTCACTACTTGTATTAATGGCTTCTTGCAAATCTTTGTCAGCACCTATTTTTGCCTGAATCAAATGATCGCAATGAACTGTTGTAGGTACCGCAACTTCTGTTTTACCAGCTTGCATAAACTGCAGCAATGCCATTTGAGCTGTTGCATCTTGACATGCAATTCTATCAGGAGCAAAATTTACGTAATCTTTACCTCTTGTAAATGCTTTAATAGCTTTGCCATCCCATAAATGGTTGTATAATATTTTTTCAGCTAAAGTCAAGGGTTTTCCAACTACTTTTCGAGCAGCTTCAATTCGTTCTGCCATCCGGGCATAAACACCTTTAATCATGTTAATATCAAAAGCCATAATATCTTGTTTCTAAATTATTTATTACAATTTTTATTACCAGTTGCAAATGTACTTTATTTCCAAAACTTATTTAAATATTCCTAAATTAAAATGAATAATTATGCTAGTAAATGAATAATTCGCAATTTATGTAGATGTTAAGTGCGATATGTCTATTTTGAATTTCTATTTTTTATGAACTTTAAAATAAAAATATTACGTGAAGCCCTTATTTCAAACGATTTCGGCAGACAATCCTAAATTTAATAACCGTGAGCAGCGAGGTTTCAGCTCATCGTATTCACCTGTTTTAACTCCGCATTTCCCTTTGTAATGGACCAAGTAGGTACATTGTTCGGCTTGTTCAGGTGAATGATCGCAAACATCAATTAAAGAATTAATTACAAACTCAAAAGTATTTACTTCATCATTAAACAAAACAATTTCATGTAGAGAAACCTCCTGCTCCAGTATATCAACTTTTTCTTGTATTTTCTTTTTTGTGCTCATTGGAAAGTACAAAATTATAAAAAAGATTTTAAAACGTATCGTTTATCTTTTTATACTAATTAACATATTTGAGAGCAGCCCAATTGTTTCGTTCAATTGTTTTTTGTAATGACAACTTATATTTCGATGTTTCGGCATTTATAATTGGTATATCTTCCTTATAAAACCCACTCAATAATAAAACCCCTTTATCATTTAAACAACTTGAATAAATTTGAATATCATTCAGTAAAATATTCCTGTTTATATTCGCAATGATAAGATCATATTTTTTATTTTTCAAAAGAGATGCGTCTCCTTCATAGACGTTAATGTGACTACATTGATTTCGTTCACAATTTTCAATTGAATTTTCATAGCACCAACTATCAATATCTATCGCATCTATTTGTTTTGCGCCCCTCATTTCAACAAAAATGGCCAAAATACCGGTTCCACAACCCATATCCAACACTTTTTTGTTATCCAAATCTAAGTCCATTAAATGCTGTATCATCATATGTGTAGTTTCGTGATGACCCGTACCAAAACTCATTTTTGGTTCGATTATGATATCGTATTGTAAGTTTGGATTGTCATGAAATGGTGCTCTTATGCTCACTTGACCATCTACTTGAATTGGGTTGAAATTCTTTTCCCATTCCTTATTCCAATTGGTTTGTTCAATAACATCTTTTTCATATGTAATTGAAAACTCGTCAGATCTTAGGATATTAATATCATCCAACATATGCTCATTCCAATCTTCTTGTTGAATATAAGCAGTGACACCATTTTCATTTTCAACAAAACTTTCAAAGCCAGCAAATCCAAGCTCTGCAATTAAAATTTCAGTAGCTGGTTCTTTTGGGTTTACAATAAAAGTGTACGATATATAAATACTATCCATTAAAACGCATCAATAATGGCTTTAAAGTCTGCTTTGTTTAAGGCTGCACCACCTATTAATCCACCGTCAACATCAGGGTTAGAAAATATTTCTTTGGCGTTGGAAGGCTTTACACTTCCTCCATATAAAATTGATACATTGTCAGCTACCTTTTCGTCATACTTGTCGGCGACGATTTTTCTTATAAAAGCATGCATTTCCTGAGCTTGTTCTGGAGAAGCTGTTTCACCAGTACCAATAGCCCAAACCGGTTCATAGGCTAAAACTATATTTTTCCAGGCCTTAGCTTCTAAATGGAATAACCCATTTTTAATTTGACTTTCAACGACCTTAAAATGTTTATCAGATTTTCTGTCTTCTAATACTTCACCAAAACAGAATATAACCTCCAACTTATTTGCTAAAGCAGCATCCACTTTTTGGGCTAATAAGGCATCGGTTTCACCAAAATACTCTCTACGTTCAGAATGACCTAAAATAACTATTTTGACACCAATAGATTGTAACATTTTAGCAGATATCTCTCCGGTATAAGCGCCATTTTCTGCTTGATGCATATTTTGAGCAGCAACTTCTATTGGAGATTTTCTGGCCTTTTTAACTACGGCACTCAAGTTTACAAAGGTAGGAGCTACAATTACTCTTGTATTTTTTAACTCATCCCTTTTAATAGCTTTTCTTATTTTTTTTACCAATTTTTTAGACTCATCTAAGTCATTATTCATTTTCCAGTTACCGGCAACGATATTTTTTCTCATTATTTTAGATTTCTTGACCCCAAATTCAAAAAAATTGAAGTCATATTTATAATTTTATTTTATTCTAATTCTAGGATCTAACCATCCGTATATTACATCTACAAAAATATTAATAATAATGAACATAGCGGCTATTACCAGGACACTTCCCATAATTACAGGTAAATCCAACGTGTTCAATGCATTTACAATTTCTTTACCTAGACCATTCCAGTTAAAAATATATTCGACAAAAACGGCTCCTGCCAACAACGAAGCAAACCAACCAGACACTGCGGTAACCACCGGGTTTAACGCGTTTTTTAAAGCATGCTTCTTAATAATTTTATACATTGATAGTCCTTTTGCTTTTGCCGTACGGATATAATCCTGACTCATCACCTCTAACAAGGAATTTCTCATTAATTGAATTACTACTGCTAAGGGGCGAATTCCTAAAACTATTGCCGGCAATATCAAATTTTTCCACTGTATATATTTTCCTTCACCAAAATCATCTACTTCGTATAAACTTCCTGTCATATTCAAATTCGTGTATTTATGTAATACAAAGCCAAATAACCAGGCAAATATTATGGCCGAAAAAAAAGAGGGTACACTCATCCCTAGGGTACTTATTATTGATATGACCCTATCAAAAACAGTATCCTTAAAAACAGCCGATAAAATTCCGAAAAATATGCCAATAATGATTGCTATTGTAATTGCAGAAATCGCTAAAATAGCCGTGTTTGGCAAGGTTTCGGCGATAACCGCAGATACACTTTTACCATTTTTTTGAAATGATTCTCTTAAATAAGGGTACTTTAAGACCACCGTTTTACCTGAAGTCTTAAATAGCTTTACAAATGTATATTTATCAGGATTCAAAAAGGTATAATTTTCTCCTGAATTGCTATGAATAGAAATTGGAGACAGATCATTTAAATAATAAACATACTGTGTCAAAATTGGCTTATCAAAACCATACTTTTTTTTAATATTCAATAACTGTTCACTGTCTTCGCGTTGATCTAACATCATCCGGGCGGGATCTCCAGGTAAGACATTAAACAAAAAAAAGATAACTGTTACTACTCCGAAAAGTGTTAATATTCCGTAGAAAAATTTATTTAGAATATAATTGAACAAGAAGTTTTATTTAGAAAACAAATATAGTTAAAGTATTAAAATGATTACTTTTGCAAAACCTTTTATTTAAGTCAATATGACAACATCACAACTTGTTGAACAGATTAAAAAAAAGAAATCATTTTTATGTATTGGGTTAGATGTTGACCTTGACAAAATTCCTAAATATTTACTCAAATTCGAAGATCCCATTTTTGAATTCAACAAACAAATAATTGATGCCACCCATCATTTAGTGGTAGCCTACAAACCCAATATCGCTTTTTACGAGGCTTATGGAATTAAAGGTTGGCAATCATT
>CAZJCZ010000053.1:0-13541 GCA_964544575.1 uncultured Flavobacteriaceae bacterium
TAATATTCTCAAGTGATAACGGTCCGGTATTAGATGATGGATACAAAGATGAAGCTGTTACCAAAAATGGAAAACACACACCTTCAGGTGCATTAAGGGGTGGAAAATACAGTTTATTCGATGCCGGTACGCACGTACCTTTTATCGTATCTTGGAAAGGACATATAAAGCCGGGTATATCGAATGCTCTAGTTTCACAAATGGACTTAACAGCCTCTTTTGCCGAGTTTACAGGGCAAAATAATATGACAATAGATAGTCAAAATGTGATTGACGCGCTATTAGGGAAATCCCCGAAAGGCAGGAAAAGTCTTATACTAGGACGAAATAATGGTATTTCCTTCCGACAAGGTGATTGGATATTGATACCACCACATAAGGGGCCTAAATCAACTGGAAAATTTACCAATATAGAGACAGGAAGAGATACTATTTATCAGTTATATAATGTTAAAAATGATATAGGGCAACAACACAATTTAGCTCATGAAATGCCAGAAAAGATCTTTGAGCTTGAGCAGGAAATGAATGATATAAAAATGCAAACAAAGATTGAATGATCTATTGTTTTCATCTAATATTTCAGAATTTATAACTATGCTGAATTCCTACTCGCATTTATATTACCAAACAACGAGCGGGTCACCATTTTTTCATAAACTTTCAGTAACTCATCATCAGTTTTACCTTCTTTTTGCAATTCTTGAATTTTAAGTAATCCATATTGCTGAATGGTTAATAAGGGTAAAACAATACTTTCTCGTATATCAATCGACGCTTTACCAACAGGATTGTTCTGCATCAATTCAGTATAATTAGCAAGCTTAAGAATAAGTCGTTTCGTTGTCTTATATTCATCAAAGATGATTTTCCAAAAATCTCCAAATTCCTCATCATCCGCCATATATTCAGTCAACTCGAAGAAAGATTTAGATAGTGACATCATGCTATTTCCTATGAGGGTTTTAAAGAAATCGCAAGTATTATAGAATTCGATCAACTTGTGGAATTCATCATTGTCTTCATATTTTTTCATTGCGGTACCAACCCCATAAAACCCGGGTACATTTTGCTTTAACTGGCTCCAGGACCCCACAAAAGGAATGGCCCTCAGGTCAGAAAAATTTAATTCTTTTGATTTTGAACGCTTTGATGGTCTACTACCAATATTAGTCTTAGCATAATATTTCAATGTACTCATTCTCTCTAGATAGGGTAAAAACTGAGGATGGTTTTTAAAATCAACATATGCTTCATAACTCGTAGTTGCCAAATCATTCATAATTGCGGTATTGTTAAAGGTCATGATATTGTTCGTATTGCTAAACAATTCATTTGAGATACCAGCGCTAAGCAGTTGTTCTATATTATATTGTGATGAATCAAGAGTTCCAAAATTTGAACTAATCGTTTGACCTTGAACCGTTAATTGTATTTCTTCGTCTTCAATGGTAGGGCCCAGAGACGCATAGAACTGATGTGTTTTTCCTCCTCCTCGTGCAGGTGGTCCTCCACGACCATCAAAAAAGACAACTTTTATATCAAATTTTCTCGAAATTTCAGTTAAATTTTCTTTTGCTTTAAAAATGGACCAGTTTGCCATTAAATATCCTCCATCTTTAGTTCCATCAGAAAAACCGAGCATAACGGTCTGTTTATTATTTCTTTGTTTAAGATGTTTTTTATAGGCTTTATTGGTATAAAGTTGTTCCATTACCTTTCCTGCATTCATTAGATCATCAACGGTTTCAAACAAAGGGATAATATCAACCTTAATATCATGCGCATAACCACATAAATTGAACATGGCGAATGTTTCCATCACATTTACTGCACTCTGATTATTACTGATGATGTATCTGTTAGCACCTCGTTCACCGTTATTTTGTTGAATTGTTTTAATGGCATGAATTGAACCCAAAGTTTTCGAAACCATCTCGTCTTTGAAAAGTGACAAATCAATATTTTCTTCAACATTAGAAAGGATACCAATTTGTTCATCTTCGCTCAAATCTAGATAGTTAGATGGGAATGTTGTACTATTATTCTTTAATAAGGTTTTTACAATTTCGCTAAATACGTTGTGATGCACCCTGCTATCTTGTCGTATATCCAAGCTTGCAAAATGGTATCCAAACAAGGACACTTTATTGATGAATTCATCTACATCGTCTAAGAATAATGATTGATGTTTGGTGATGAGAATTTCTTTGATCTGTTGTAATTTTTCTATGAACTTATCTAATGGGATCAAAGTATTCATTTCTGCAGAAACACTATTTTCAAATAACATTTTTTCTAATTCAGAAATCAATTGTTCAACTCGATTAAAAGTCAAACGCCTTTTTAATATACGAATGTCTTTATAATAATTTTTAAGAATGGATTGCTTTAGTCTTTTAGCAACCTTTAAAGTGATCTCTGTTGTAACAAAGGGGTTACCATCACGATCACCACCTGGCCAAAACCCTAAATTAATAATCTCATTATCAATTTGTTGATTATTAAAAATATTACTTTGTATATAGCCATATACTTTTGAGGCCGAATAATAAAACACATTTTCTAAATACCAAATTAAGCTTACAGCTTCATCATAAGGAGAAGGCTTTTCGTGTTTAAAAAATGGTGTTTTACCCAGTTGGGCCAACAATTGATTGATCAATAAGAGGTCATTATTTTCTATGGCTTCAGTCAAATCAGTAATTATACCTAAAACAGTGCCGGGGTAGAACTGTGTTGGGTGTGCGGTTAGAACAACACGAACCTTAAAATTTTCCAGATGCTGTTTTAGGGCCTCTTTCTTATTTTCAAGGTTAGCAGTTTCTTTACTGTTACGAAGCGTACCAACACCATCCATATTATTTACTACCGGGAAAGCCGCATCTTCTATGGCATCAAACAAAACTACCTGACGTTCAATATATTGTATAAATTTGAAGAGTAAATTTATTTTATCTTCTTCAGAAGGATTTTCCTGATAGGTTTTAAAAAATAAATCTACAATCTGAGATGGATTCTTTTTGTTTTTGAAGCCATTTTTACAAATCTCATGAAAAAGGGGTAATAGAACCCCTGTTTTACCAATAGCATCAAAAGGTAAGGTCATAAAAATACTATTGTATATTTGGTATTTAGCCAATACATTTTCATTAAACCTTGTCAATTTTGGTTGTTTGTGCATAGTCATTATTTAAAAAGCGAAAATTACAAAAGCTTCTTTAATATAGTGCATTTTGGACGACTAATTTAACGAAAACGTTTTTTGTATGTAATAGAACAGCATGAACTACATCTCCGATTGATTATGACAGGAACGTTTAAAAGTTATGATTCTTTTATTGGTCCTTTCTTCTTCGTGTCATTTGCCAGGTATAGACCTGTTCTATTTGCTCAAATCCATATGGATTAGGAGTTGTTATAGATTTCCT
Source organism: uncultured Flavobacteriaceae bacterium (assembly GCA_964544575.1). Lineage (GTDB taxonomy): Bacteria > Bacteroidota > Bacteroidia > Flavobacteriales > Flavobacteriaceae > Aureibaculum. Next base: position 3,432 of record CAZJCZ010000053.1, read on the forward strand.
TCCATTTCCACCGAAATACTTTTTACCATCGCCAAACTGAACAATAACATCTGGATTGATATCATTTTGTGCCTCTTTTGGGTCCGTTTTTGGAATCTGAGCTGCAATTTCAGGAGGTATATCACCTATATTTTTTTTTATATAATCTTGAATCCACTGTCCACTTGATTTTGCCGTAGGATCAGGTTTTGGATCTTCAACGGGGCCCACACCAAAAGTTCTTGTGCTTGTTTTTGTATCACTTCCTGAATCTTCGGATTTGTCATCTTTTGACCAAGTAGATGTATGGAACTTTTCTGTTTCATCATATTCATATGCCACCCCATAACCTGCTGGAATGATCTTTAGTGCTTTTCCGGTTTCGTTATCAAATGTGACAATCCATGGAACTGTTGTAATTTGACCCTTTCCTTCAATTTCCTTTTTTCTTATCTGTTTTTTCGTGGTCGTTGTAGTCTCATATCCTCCACTGGCACAATCGTAGCCTGTTGAATTACTGAAATCTAAGCGATTATCGTTAGAGAAAAGATTAAAGGTGGACAGGTCAACATTAATTGGCTCGTAATACTCCCATCTTTGATTATACATTGGCATATCAGTGGATTCTATCAGTTTAAGAGTTACGTAAATCGTTGACTCAATAGTTTCATTAAATTGACGTTTTTTCTTTGTATTTGTATTACAATCATCACCCGTTTTACTTTCTTCTTTATTAAAGGTCACCCGTTTCACAAACTTCTTTTTCAATGTTAACGTGGCATCATATTCCAATGGTTTTACCGTAACACTTGCTTTACCGTCTGCTTTATCCGGGTAATCAACGGGTTGGTAGCTTGCAGTAATAGAAATCTTTTTATCATCGTCACCAGCTTTATAATTGAGTATAACCTCTCCGTTTTCATCGGTTGTATAACCATCTTTGGCTTTAATAGTACCATTAATAAGACCATTTATCTTTACGTTAAGGTCTTTTCCTTCTACCGGGTAGTTATTTCCATCCGGATCGGTTTCATTAAACGTCAGCTTTATTTCTGTTCTTTCATCGCAAAATATTTGTCTTCTGTTGGGCTTTACCTTTATTTCTAATCCGCGAATGATCAATTCTCCTTCTTTGTAAACTTCAGAGTTGGATCCGATACCACAACTGCCAAGATTGACTTTTTCATTACTCGCTTCTAGTCCTTCTATTACTTTGTATTTACCCTTGGCTTCGTATTGCTTATTAGTTAAAATTACATAACTATTCCCATACATACCACGATCTTCGCAATCCACCACATGACTAAACTCGCATCGGTTTACGTCTTTTGGGAAGTATACGGGTTGACTTTCGACGTCTGAATATAAATACGCTCCTTTACAATTTTTGACCTTTACTTTAACTTCCATTTCCCGATCTTCCTTCTCTAGAATCGACAAATATTCTTTTTCATAATCAATCTCTATCACAGGTCCTTTGGCAGGAACAGGTCGTTCTTCCTCGCTTTCTTCAATTAGATTTGTAATACGCCAAAATCTTTGAGATAGCCCAGTAATAGCTCCATCCAACTCTAGATCTTTTACAAAATCAACAGCAAGTATGGCTCTGTAATTAGGGATACAAGGTGAATTAATCATTAAAGAACCGTAATTCCAAAAAGCCGTCTCCTCTTCATAAACTGGATCAGAATACTCCGTTACCTCCCAACCCAAATCTGGATCGATATAGGTATTTGCTTCTGATGGTATTATTAAATCCGTTTCAATGATATTCAGGTGGAGGCCATAGGTAAATATATAATGTGGATCTTTACTTTTGTTTTTTCTCCTTGAAAACACATCTAATTCAGGGGAATTATTTTGTAATGTTTGAACAACTCTATCATCTATATCATCCAGCCATGCATCTAGAGATTTTGTTCCATATTTTTCATTTAAATGATCCAGTACTATATCTCCTAAATCATTAAAAGAAACACCTAATCTAGTTTTTTCACAATTATCCGCCCCACTATTATTTTGTGAAATTGTAAGTAATGGTATTAAAAATGCAATCAGTAAAATTAATAGTGATCTCATAGCGTAGTTATTTATTGTTTAATCATTTATAAAATAATTAATAATTAAATACACATGCAATGATCTTGGTCATGTACCACCCACTTTTTTAAAAAAAATATTTATGTTCTGATTTATATCATTGCGTATTATTTTTTGTGTTTATACTTTTAAGAGATTCTTCAATATTTAACTTAATTAAAAATGTATTGTCATGAAAAAAATAATGTTATTCGCCATGATTGGGTTATTTCTCCAGGTTTCGGCTCCTGCGGAAGCTCAAATTTTAAAAAAAATTACAAAAAAAGTAAAAAGGAAAGCTGAACAAAAGGCAGACCAAAAGATCGATAAAACCATCGATAAAGGTTTTGAGGAGGCAGAAAAAGAATTGGCGAAGAAAAAAGCTGATAGTATACAGCGAGAAAAAGAGGCAAGCAAGAAAAAAAGTGAACTTCCGAAAGATGAAAGACAGCAACAGCAACCAGAAGTATCAAAGTTAACGCTAAACTGGTCAAAATACGATTTTGTACCAGGCGACAAAGTAATTTTTGAGGATAACCTCAAAGGTGAAGAAAACGGCGAATTCCCATCTCGATGGGATTTGAAACAAGGAAATGTTGAAATAGCTCAACTAGGAGGTGACAATGTAATTATGTTTAGGGCCGGAAGCCCGGGAATTATTCCCTATCTCAAAAACCCGGAAAAGGATTACCTTCCTGAAGTATTTACTATTGAATTTGATCTATATTGTGGAACCGGTACCTTTCAAGTTCACCTTTATGATAGAAAAAATCAAAAATCAGAGAGCCCAACGGGATACACATCCTTTAAAATAAGTCATGATGAGATGGGATGGGCAAATAATTTTAGCAAAATCCCTGACAAAACACTACCTGAAAGGAGATGGGTTCATATTGCCATTGCATATACCAATGGTAAACTGAAGGGTTATATTGATGAAACAAGGTTAGTTAATATTCCACGAATGGATTTTAACCCTAAAGGAATTACCCTATATACTTATATTTTCGGAACCTTAAACGAAGGTCATTATTATGTAAAAAATTTAAGGATAGCAGAGGGCGGAGTTAAATACTACGACAAGTTTTTGCAGGATGGTAAAATTGTAACTAACGGAATCCGTTTTGACGTAAACAAAGCTACGATTAAGCCCGAATCAATGGGTGTGATCAATAATATTTATGATCTGTTATCAGAGCACTCCGATGTAAGTTTCAGTATTGAAGGTCATACGGATAGTGACGGCGATAATGAATTAAACCAACGACTATCAGAAGACCGTGCTCAGGCTGTATTAAAACAGCTGGTATCTTTGGGAATTGCTAAAGACAGGTTAGTTTCTAAAGGCTTTGGAGAGAGTAAACCTATGGACACCAATGACACTCCTGAAGGCAAAGCCAATAATAGAAGGGTAGAGTTTGTAAAAATTGTAAGCCAATAAAAAAAGAAACCATGAAAATACAATATTTCAAAACTCTGGTTATTCTTTTCCTACTTATAAGCATGAATGGGTTTTGTCAATTTAAAGCAATCATGATTTTCACAGCAAATAACCAACAACGAGAAATGAAGATTTATTCGTATGAGGGTAAATATAGGTATGAGTTTAACGCAGACGGACAAGAAGGTATCGTCATTTCAAAACAAGGTAGTGATCTGGTTTATATATTGATGCCACAACAAAAAATGGCAATGAAAAGTAAGATCGGGAGCCCCATGGCGATGGGTAATGACCCGGTAAAATCATATGAATATTACCAGAAAAAAGGTCAAAAAGTTGATCTTGATAAAGAAACCATTAATGGAATTATATGCGATAAATTTGAATTGCGGAATGATAAAAGCGAAGAATATGTAGAAGCAAAGCAAAAAATGTTCACGGTATGGGTTTCTGAAAAATACAATTTCCCGGTAAAGATCATCAACCATATGGATGCTTCAGGTACAAACGAAATGGAGTTGAAAAATATTGAAGCCTGGACTCCCGTAGAGGGAAGCTTCTCGATCCCTGATGATTATCAAACTATGGAAATGTAAGGTTAATGCATTGCAAAAAAACATAAAATAAAGAACCTAACCTTAATTTTATTTGTTGGAATTTTAGGATTTAAAACACTTAATGCACAAGATTTCATTTTCTCTACTACCATAGATCTAAATTCTGACAAAACAACTGAAATAGTAAAAGTAGAAAAGACCAATAGGCCCAACGAATTTAGACTTTTAATAGAAAAAAAAGAAATCCTCGGTAATTTCGATGATGGTGATATTGTCGGTTTTAAAGTGATTGATATTAATAAGAATGATAGCTATAAAGAAATAGAAGTTCATACTCTAGGGTCAAGCCATGCTGATTAGTATTGAACTTTGTCTAATATTTTCAGACATATAATTGGATCTGGACTTTTACTTCTATAGTAAATTTAAAAAAAGTTTATTTAGAGACATTCGCCAAACATGATGAAAATCATGTGAATCAACTTTTGGGTTTTATACCTTTAATTGTTAGAATATAAAATTGCAGAAATCATGATGAAAACTATCGTACATGCTACAGATTACTCAGAAAATGCAGTGGCCGCATTGAAATATGCAGAATCAATAAGCGCTAAGTTGGGAGCACATTTAAAGGTGATCCATGTTTTTGATTACCCTACTGTTATTAACACAAAAGTGCTTGAACCTGTGCCTCATCTAGAGGCTAATGCGTATAAAATACATAATTCCAAGCTGCTTAAATTCTGCAAAGAACATTTAGGAGAAGATTTTGATACGACAAATATAAGTACAGAAGCTATCGAAGATATATCTGTAGTAAATAGTATTATTTCACGTGCAACTGAATTGGATGCTTCTATGATAATTACAGGGATGAAAGGAGTAAATATGTTCAAAGAATTTATAATGGGAAATACTACGAAACATCTGATTGAAAAATCACCTTGCCCTGTTTTGGCAATACCTGCAGAAGCCTCTCACAGACAGCTAGAAACAATTGTTTATGCCTCAGACTTTTTAGAAGAGGATATATCTGCAATAGCGAATTTAACTGAAATTGCCAGGCCATTTGAAGCTTTAATAAAGGTGGTGCATATTACAACCAAAGAGGAGTATGATGGAATCACGCAAATGGAATGGTTTAAAGAGGAGCTTAAGCAGAAAATAGAATATAATAAAATCGAATTCGAAGTAATATTTTCTGAAAACATATTTGATTCTCTTAGAATATATTTGGGAAATGTTAATGCAGATCTGGTGGCGATGATGGAAAGAAAGAAAAAGGGATTAATGGATAGTATTACCCATCGTGATCTGGTTAAAAGAATGGAATCTTATGGTATGATGCCACTCATGAGTTTTAACAAAAAAACGTATGAATTAATTAGCTATTAATACTTTGGCAAGAAGCATATAGAGAATATTGATTGCAATATCAATAGGATTGGGAGCTTATCTTTACATGATTAAGGAGGGTCATACTAAGTTATTTTTAATCATAATATCATATTTTATTATTAAGCACAGGTATTCATGGATTAATTGCACATGCATTAAACCCTAAACTAAAAGAAAGTACAATGGCATATCCAATGCTGCTGTGGCTTCTTTGGGCAGTTTTATTATTGCCATTTATATTTTTTATTATTCCAGTTTTTTGTCCTGATTTCAAAACAAATTTTTATACAAAATATCAGTATCCTGATTTATATCATTGCATTAGCAAATAATATATTTTATTTTAGATACATATAAATAATTAAAAGATAAATTATGGCTGTAATTAAAGTAATTGAAGTATTGGGAAACTCAACCGTTAGTTTTGAGGATGCTGTTCAAAATGTCATCAATGATGCATCAAAATCAGTAAAAAACATCAAGTCAGTGTATATGCAAGATATGCAAGTGACTGTAAAGAACAACAAGATCGAAGAATTTCGCGTCGCCACAAAAGTGAGTTTTGGTATTTTAGATGATTAGTTTTTTGTTAGTTTATGTTTGAATTTGATGAGGTATTTCTAAAAGGTTGACCGAAACTTACAGGGGTTCTTTTAGAATTACCTCATTATTTGTTGAACTATACTTTTCTAATAATGGAACCAGTTATGAGTTGGAAAAAATTACTGATAATTAAGGAGTCAATTCATAATTTGCTATAATAATTTTCTGAAAATATGTGTATGCATGATATTCATCATTGTATAAAAATAATATAATATATATCTTATTAATTAATTATTAAATTCTATAACTTATGATAAAAACAGATGTATTTAGCGAGCATGTTGAAGCCTACGAGGCTTGGTACGAAAAATACCCAATTGTATATAATTCTGAGATCGCCGCCATCAGAGAGCAGCTATTAAAATTGCCTGAAAACATACGTGGCATTGAAGTAGGCCTTGGTACAGGAAGGTTTGCCAAACCTTTAGGTATTAAAGAAGGGATTGAACCTTCTTCAGAAATGGCAGATATAGCCGTAAAAAGGGGTGTTGAAGTAATCTCGGGCACAGCTGAAAATATGCCTTATAAAGATTTACAATTCGATTTTGTCTTATATGTGACAATATGCCATTTTAGTAATATCAAAGAGGCTCTTAAAGAAGCACACAGGGTTTTAAAGTCAAAAGGAAGTATCATTATTGGCTTTATAGATAAGGATCAAAAAATAGGCAAGGGGTATCAGGAAAAACGCCAGCAGAGTACTTTCTTTCGATATGCAACTTTCTATACTGTTGATCACATTACTAAATTACTCAAAGAGGCAGGATTTAAGAACTTAGAGTTTATTCAAACATTATTTGGTGAGTTAGATGAAATAGATGCAGTACAGATTCCAAAGGCTGGGGTAGGTGAAGGTTCTTTTGTTGTGGTAAGAGCAATTAAAAAGTGATCATTATCTATCATTAAGAGTGGCCCTGATCAAAGATGCTGTTTTAGAATTAAATTATTTTACCTAAAAAATTTATTACCTTATAAGAACCAGAAAAATTAAATATTAATATTTAATAAAATTATAATTGATATATAAATAATTTTCCCAATTGCTTTCAACCCATTTTTTGAGCTTGAAAGTCTTATCAATATTGTAATGATTATATTGATACTTTCTGTACAATAATACAACAACTTCATTTCTTTAATTTTCCCCATTAATATTCCGTTCGATAAATAATTAAGCACCTTCGGACATTAAACGCCCCCCTTCGTCCTAAATAGCTTGTAATTGTTTTTAGAAATAAATAGTATTACACTGTTTATTATGAATTTTTTATTTTTAAAGCCCCTAAACTTCTACTGCTATGGAATATTTTTACAATTTTAAGAATGATTTTGCTATTTTATTGAAAAAAAAGTTACTATTATTTGTTATTGCTATAGGTATATTTAGCGTAGCGAACGCTCAAGTTATTGAACTAATTGGCAAAGGTGTAAAGGGCCAAACCTTCTCAAATTTGCCCATAACAGATATTAACACAATTGATCATGTAGATGTAGCCACCATTTATAAAGGTTCTGGTCTGCCAGATATATCATATGTTCAATTTGATGATGCAAATGAAGTCCCAACCTCAACCTGGAGAACAGATATAACAGTAAAGCCTGTTTCAAGAACTTTTAGCCAAACTATAGGTTATTGGGACGCAACTTTTAATTCTTTCGATAACGGTGGTCTAAATGCATCAATTAACTCAGAAATAAAAAATAAAGTGCATTCATTTTATGCATACATTTATCGAAATGTGCCCAACGCCACCTATAAAAGTTTTATAAGCAGTACTACCCCTGAGGTGGTTTTCTTCTATCGTAATAGCTCTAATGATCCATATGTATATAATATTCCGATAGAAACCGCTGTCGCACCACGTAATGTAACCATAAAGATTCCAATAACGGAATTGGATACGGGACCTCGGAACGCCGTTATAAACATTACTGCCGGATCAGTAGTTAAACATGTTGAAGAAACAACCTATAATTTTGGGAATTCGTTCTTTTTAGGTGAGTATATCTTAGAGAATGTTCCTGGAGATGTTAATAATATAACTGTAAGTATTTATTCACCTGATCCATATATTGATGAAGAAAATGGTGATTCATTCTTAGTAAGTGCTATTGTTGCTGATGTTGATATTGTTGTTGAACCAATTGAACTTACAGTTTGTATAAAAGATCTCGGTAATGACCTTTATAGTGCAACTTTTGGATATATCAATCCTAATGAGACAGAAATAATTTTAGATCAAGAATATAGTTTTATTGATTACAATACTGGGAATGATACTCAACCCAATATTGGAATAACAAGGTTTAAAGTAGGTACAGTTGATAATGCTTTTACCAGACAATTTATGAACGGCGAAGATGTCAAATGGACAATAATTGACCCAAATGAAAATTCACAAACGATAACAGCGTCTATTTCCAGTGGTAATTGTGCGGGAGAAAAAGGAGGTATCATCTTTCCTTTATATGATCAGGGAGATGGAAAGACTGAGGCTGAGGCTGTTCTTGGCTTGGATCTTAATGCTTTAGCGGCAGGCAATGCCGGTACGATGCCGTCACCTTTGATATATCAGATAAAGGCCAACAAAGTATTGGTAGAAGTGATTCCCAAGGCAGGTCAATTGCAAGCAGTTTTAAGCTTGCTTCAAAATAATTATGACTTACAATATAATACTAACCCTAGCTTAACTGATTTTATTATTTCTCCCGCTCAAATTGCTGCTGACAGCCTGTCTACTATTGATGTTTATTTCCCCATAAGCAGTTTACTCGATCTAAATATTATACCAGTTTCAAATATCATTAACTTTGTAAGGGTGTTGAGCCCTACTGTTAATAATGCAGGAATTGTAACATCACAAGGTGATGGCGCCCAAAGATCTGATCTAGTACGTGATTCTTTTAGAATTATCAGGGATGGCGAGGTTGCTCCTGTTGATGGGGCAGGTATCAAAATTGGAGTGCTATCTGACAGTTATAATACGCAACCGTTTACGGGAAAATCAAAAGCTGAAATCGATGTTGAAAATGGTGACTTGCCAGGGCTTTTAAACCCTAATGGTTATTTGAGCGAGGTAGAAGTTTTAAAAGAATTTCCCTTTGGCGAAGGCTTTGATGAAGGCAGAGCCATGCTGCAGATCGTGCATGATGTTGCACCAGGGGCCGACCTGGCATTTCATACAGGAGTAATATCTCCTAGAGATTTTGAACTTGGCTTGAAAGCATTACAAGATGCGGGTTGTACAGTGATTGTTGATGATATTACCTTTCCGGCCGAACCCTTTTTCGGCCAAGGAAAAATTGCACAAGCCATAGAAGATTTTACAAGTATACCTGGAAATTCATACATTACCTCTGCGGGTAATTTTTCAGACAACGGGTATCAAAGTAATTTCAATGCTTCAACAGAAGTTCCCCAAACGAATTTCCTTCCTGAAGGCAGTTCTCAAAAAGCACATGTGTTCGGTTCCAATCCTGATGGGTCCCAAGATATAATTCAGAAGATCTCGGTTGTTCCAGGCGTTTATATGCTTGTCCTTCAGTGGGATGAAGATCTTGCTTCACAAGAAAATAGTTCAGGGGCTGCTGATGATCTCGATTTTTATTTGGTTGATGAAGAGGGCCGCCTGATTGTAGGGAATAACAGGGTCAATGACCAGGGAGACCCAACAGAAATAATGTTCTTTCAGGCTACCGGAACTGGTGAGGCCAATATTATGATCACCAATGCGAGTACCAACCCAAGTCCGGATTTACCTTTTAGATTCATTGCATTCAGGTCTGCCGGTTTAGAATTTTTAGAATATGCCGGTGCCCCAACAGTTAGCGGCCATGCCATGACCCCTGATGCCATTACGGTAGGAGCGGTTGATTATCGGGTCGCTCTAAATCCTACATCTCAAGTATTTTCTTCAAAGGCTGGTAATTTATCTGACGACCTTAGTTCCACCAAGGTTGATCTTTCAGCGCCAGACGGCGTAAATACCAATGTGAATTCAATTGGGCAAGATATCGATGATGATGGTTTTACTAATTTTTTCGGAACTT
>CAZJCZ010000054.1:0-7203 GCA_964544575.1 uncultured Flavobacteriaceae bacterium
CCCCAATTACGCTTGCCTAGATACACAGAAAGTCGTACGCTCCATATAACAAGTAATACTAATAAAATATATTTTCTAATTTCTAGACCATCCGTTTTTAAAAAATAGAATATACCAACTAAAAGGAATCCAATACTCCAAAAGGGATCTACAATACTAACGTTTTTTATAAAAACGCTAATAACCCAAAGAATAGTCATCATGCTCATAATGACCAAAAAACCTTCTATGTAGATTTGAATAAAACTCAATGTAAATAGTTGTAGACCAAGATAAGGAATAAACTAAAACAAAAAACCGAAGTAACGTATATAATGTTGACTCCGGTTTCGGATAAACAGTGGTTGCCGATCCTTTCTTTTCTATTTGTTATTCTGCATATAAGACAACTACCATTACGAAACTCCTACCTTTTTACTTTAAAAAAGTAGAATTGCAATTGTTGAAAATTATCACAAAAGGTGATATCCAATTAATGACACATAAATAAAAGGCATAAAAAAAACCCGAGAAACATTAATTGTTGCTCGGGTTATACGTTTAAAGTTATTCGTTGCCTAATTAGTTATTACTATCTGCAACTGAAGATGAAGGTTTGAAGTTTCTGTCCAATGTAAAAGTAAATTGGCCATCTAACAACACCTGAACAAGTTCTCTATCATCATTCACCCAAAAATAGGCTGGTTGTATACCTTTGCCTTGATGCACAAATTTGTGAAGTACAGTTGATTCTCCATTAATCGACGTTTTAGCTTTACCTAAATAATTAACGGTTTGGTTTTTCTTTACGTACAACTTAGTCTCATCCAAAGAATTAAATACAAATGTTCCGTCCCTGTCGAAATCGAGTTTAGGTATGATTGCCCAAAGATTAAATGTCGGAATGGTTCTTTCTGGTATCTTCAATGTGGCAATATGCCTTGGTTTGGCATAACCATAAAAATCTGGATCAGTTTCCATTTCTTCTTTAAATTCACCTTCAAAATTCCAAAAAGAGTTGTTTTTATTATCCTTTTTAATTCTACTTCCGGTAAAATTAACGGGTTTCATGTTTGAATCAATAGTACCATCAAATATAAGTTTTGAAGGCGATACCATTTTATCAGAATCGTTAATAGTACTTAAATTGAAATTTAAAACTTCGTCATTAAAACTAGTATTGACCGTAGTTTGCACTGTTGTAGTAACACCAGTTTCATTTTTTAAATCAATCTTCTTAATGCTAATATATCCTTTGGTATCAGCAGAAGTAAAAACAGACGTTTTTTCAACTTTTTCTTGAGAAAAAGCAAACGTTACAAAACACAAAATTGTGAGTAATAGGGGGAGTTTTTTCATTATTTTTTTCTTTTATATTATTACCATAATTGGCAATAATTAGTTAACAATATAACAACATAGCAATTGTAATATCGTTCAAATATACGAAAAAATAATAATTCTGGAATAATATTTATAATATTCGCGTTATTATAATTTGTTTTTGTCCTGTTTTTCTGCTCGTCTTTCTGTTCGTTTTGCTTTACGTTCGGCTCTTCGCTGTGCTTTTTCTAAAGTAGTTCTGTCTTTTTTAAAGAGCCCTTCGAAAAATTTTTCTAAACCTGAGTCTTCGGTATAATCTTCGCAATCTAGTGCATCTCCAAGTTCTTCAGGAAGTGGAGCGAAGTCTGTCTTGTACATAGGTTGAACATATCTTAAAGTTTTGGCTATAAGTGGCAATGCCAAGGTACTACCAGCACCATTAGCTCCACTATTAAATCTTATTGAAGGTAAAGAGGCGCCGACCCGAGTTACCATTACTAATTTAGGAGTATAGGCGGCAAACCAGGCATCAGAGTAATCTTGTGACGTCCCTGTTTTCCCTGCCAAAGGCATTGTAATATTGAATTTGTTTTTTAATGACGAACCTGTACCTTCCACTATGGCTTTTTGCAGCATGGCCGTCATGAGTTGTGCGGTGTTTTCATGAATTACTCTATCCGTTTCTTGAGGCTTGAGTAATTTATTTCTATAAATAGCAGTGCCATCGGCTGTTTTTATGCTTACAATACTTTGAGGTTCGATATGATACCCCCCATTAGAAAATGCACTATACGCTACTGCTAATTCATATATACTGGCATTAGGAGTGCCCAACGCAGTAGAAGGTTTATTTACTAATGTTTGTGAAAAGCCTAGTTTTTTCCATAAACTATCTAATTCCACAAAAGGAACCTGCAAAAACAAGTTTATCGTTGGTATATTCATAGACTTCGCTAGTGCCGCTGCCATTGAATAGTTTCCACCAGTAGAACGGTCATAGTTTTGTGGTTGCCAATTATCAAAATCCGAAAGTATTAAGGGGTCATTATCTAGATATGTACAAGGCATGATTCCTTGTTCTAAGGCTGTTGCGTATAAAATAGGTTTAAAAGTAGAAGCAATCTGGCGCTGGGCATATATTTGATCATATGGCTGAGTTCGGAAATCTATACCCCCTACCCAAGTTCTAATCGCTCCCGTTTGAGGGTCTAGAGCTAATAATCCTGCATGCAATAGAGTTAGAGAATGACGAATGCTATCACGTATTGAAATGGAATCGGTATAAAAACCATTCCAGTCAAATAATTCGCGATTTTTCTTTTCATTAGCTCTAGCGTTCAATTTTAAACGTTGTAATTCTTTAGTTACTAAACTATTAAGGGTTTTACGCTCATCACTACTTTGGTATTGTTTACTTAATCGATTTTGCATAATGCTCAAATGACTTTGATAAGCATTTAAGGCTTGTTTTTGTAGAGATAAATTTAATGTAGTGTTTATGGTTAGTCCGTCTTTTGTGAAATCGTAGTCAGTTTTGTTGGCGTTATTGACAGCTTTTAATATCTTATTAACTTCTTTTTTTACTTGCACCAAAAAATAATTTGCCGGACCTTCTGACTCTAAATTAGCATAATCGAGTTTTAACGGTAAATTTTGCAAGGAATCAGTAAATTCAGGCTCCAGATAATTATATTTTTCCATTTGAGATAAAACAACATTTCTGCGCTTTATAGCATTTTTTGGATATAATCTCGGATTGTAATAGGTATTTGCTTTAAGTAAACCAACTAAAACGGCAGCTTCTTCTATTCTAATTTTACCAATGGGTTTGTTAAAAAATCGACGAGAAGCAGCTTCTATACCTAACACATTTTCCCCGAATGGGATAGTATTTAAATATAGAGTCAAAATTTCTTCTTTACTATAAATACTTTCTAAACGATATGCTAATAATGCTTCCTTCGTTTTGTTGACTAACATGGTTAAGGGCCCGTAATTTTTACGGCCGAACATGTTTTTTGCTAACTGTTGATTAATCGTACTGCCACCTCCTGAACTTTTTTGATTAGAAAGTATAGTTTTAAATAATACACGCAATAAACTGCGGGAATCAACACCTTCATGTTCAAAATAACGAGCATCTTCAGTTGCAACTAATGCATTTACCAAATGTTCTGGTAATTGTTCGAACTTTATATTAGTTCTATTTTCAGCATAGAATTTTCCAATGAGTTGACCTTCTTCTGAAAGTACAAGTGTAGCAGTTTGGTTTTTAAATTCTTGTAACTCTTCCGAAGTATGTAAGTGTCCGAAACCACCGTAAAAAACGGTAGCTATAAATATACCGAAGGCTACCGCCAGTAAAACCAGCGTGAGTATTATAAATTTAATTGATTTTTTTAACATCTAAATAGGGAAGCTTATTTTAGATGTAACGGTACCATCATTGAATTATTACTAAGTAAATAAGCACTTTTACATATTTTATGAACACTTTAACATAAAGTTGAAATTATTTTACAAATGATAAGCGATACCTACCATAATTCGAGGCATAAATTGAGGTTGTTTAATCGCTTTATTGGCATCTTTATAGTTAAATGGAACATTGTCATTTTGGTTATCATCACGAGGATTTACGTTGTCATTATTTGGACTATAGGAAGTATCATGACCGTCCAAAGTGCTGTTGAAAAAATAATCGAGTCCGGTTGCTAAAATAAGATCTAAACTAGAAGTCATTTTAAAATAACTTTCTGCCCCAATACCTATACCTAATTGTTTTGAAGTTATTGTGAATTTTTCATTCCCTCCAATATAATCAAATTTAGCCGTGAAGCTTGAATATCTGGGGCCAAAAACCAAATAAGAATCTTTCAGATCAAATAAGTTATAAGGCATCATATAGTCTATTCTGTAATCAAAAGATTTTCCTTTTTTTTCAGGAACACCGTTGGTAGCATTGTTAATAAAGATGCGACGAGCATCTGCAGCATTACCTGGATTTAATTGGTTATATCCTATTCCGAAACGAATATTACCTGGTAAACCCTCGGCAATATTATAAATTGTAAAATTACCTAAAATGCTAAAACCTCTGTTGTAACCAGTTTGTATTCCAATAGAATTTTTTGATGAAGGATTAACTTGGCTATGACTTGAAAATGAAATACTTAGTAGGAGAGAACAAAATACGAATAGTTTTAATCGATTGTTCATTAGATTAATTTAGTTTTATGTTTAATGATAATGTAACGCATAAAATTTAGAATTATTTTATGAATTTTAAGTACATTATTAGTAATACTATCCTATAATTTAGGTAAACTAAAAACATTATGTAATTTTGTCTTCTTAATATAAAACTGAAATAATGTTTAATAAATATATAAAATTGGTAATTGCTGTTGCAATCGTTGCGTGGGCTGTTTTTGAGTTTACTGAAAAACATATAGGAAACGGAATTTCACTCATATTGTTGGCAGGCGTATTTGTATTTTTTTATTTTAAGAATGAGCTTTTATTACTCGCTTTTTTGCGCTTACGTAAACAAGATTTTCCTGGTGCTCAAAAGTGGTTAAATTATATTAAAAACCCTTCTGGGGCATTGATAAAAAAACAAGAAGGTTATTTTAATTTTTTACATGGTTTGTTAGTTTCGCAAACTAATTTAACACAGGCCGAAAAATATTTTAAAAAGGCATTAAAATTAGGTTTATCGATGAGTCATGATATTGCAATGGCTAAATTGCAATTGGCCGGCGTAGCGATGACAAAAAGAAGAAAGAGAGAGGCAACTAACCTGATAGCTGAAGCTAAAAAACTAGACAAACATGGTGTGTTGAATGAACAAATTAAAATGATGAAACAACAAATGAAAAAGATATAACTTTGGTTTCTCAAAAAATCTTCAATTACTCTATATTCTAAGCTAAATAGACATAATAATAAATGGATGCGTGTTTTTTTTTCATTGAAAATTTATCAGCTAGATTTAAGCTTAATGGATATTAATTCGGCAAACGAATCCAGTTCTTAAAGGATTGTCAATCAACTCTTAATAAAATTACAGTTTACACAATTCATAACCATTTTAAATGGTAAAAGCGATTTGCTTTATCGTGGCGAAATGATTAACTTCGTGTAACAATCTTCACAAAAATATCCATGCTGATTTTATACCAATTTAGCGTGATGATTTTCTTCCTTTTCCCGAATGTTCGGGCTTGTCTAGCTTTTGAAAAAATAACAAATGAAAATATAAAAAATCAATTTATTATTAATCTAAAATGTTAGCTTATGTACGATAAAAAAACAGATTTGGCAGGACCTGGAATTAGTACTTATGAAGAAGTAAGTAAAATTCTTCCTGCAAATTATAAGAGTTTGTTACCACCTTTAAAAAGGATGGAAGCTCTTTATATGATTAAAGAATATATCGAAAAAGGGCTTGCGGAAGCTTTGAATCTCCAAATGGTACAAGTACCACTAATTGTTAGTAAGGATAGTGGTGTAAACGATTATCTCGATCGTGATGGGTCTCGTACTCCTATAGATTTCCCGGCAGGTTTAGGTTTGCCAAAACGGATAGAAGCTCAAGTGGTACAAGCGGCCACTAAATGGAAACGATTGGCATTAGCTCAATTTGATTGTGCTGTTGGTCAAGGTATAAATACAGACATGAGGGCTGTAAGAAAGGATTATTTTCTAGACCATGATCACTCGTCATATGTAGATCAATGGGATTGGGAAAAAAGGATTGCCACTAAAGATAGAAATCTTGATTATTTAAAAGATACAGTTAAAAAGATTTGGAAGGTCATATGGGGAGCCGGTATGATGATAAAAGAGAAATTCCCAGAATTAAATGACCCTAGATATCCGGATTTTCCTGAAGAGTTAAAATTCTTTCATGCTGAAGAAATTTTGGAAATGTATCCTGATCTTCCAAGAAAACAAAGGGAAACCAAGTTGATACAGGAGTATCCAGCGGTATTTATAATAGGGATAGGGGCAGTATTAAAAGATGGTTATCCACATGAGATGCGCGCGGCTGACTATGATGACTGGATTACACCAACGATTAATAAGAACGGAGAACAATACCATGGGCTTAATGGAGACATTCTTGTTTGGAATCCCGTTACTAAAAGAAGACATGAATTAACTTCTATGGGTATACGTGTGACCAAAGAAACTATGAAAGCTCAATTAGAATTGTCGGGTCAATTAGATTTTTTAAAATTACCTTATCATCAGGCTATTCTGAATGATGAAATTCCTTTAAGTATAGGAGGTGGGATAGGTCAGTCAAGAACTTATATGTACTTGTTGAGAACAGCGCATTTAGGAGAAGTTACAGTTTCTATATGGCCGGATAAATTGAAAGAGATTTGTGCCGAGAAGAATATTCATGTATTAAACTGATAAGAATTTTATTGATAATAAAAAAAGCCTCGAAATTTCGAGGCTTTTTAATATAATAATCTTCAAAAAAATTATTTTTTGAATTTAGAGTATTTAGTTTTGAACTTATCAATACGACCGGCTGTATCAACTAATTTAACTTTACCAGTATAATAAGGATGCGATGTTCTTGAGATCTCCAACTTAATTAATGGGTATTTAACACCATCAACTTCAATCGTTTCTTTTGCATCTGCAGTAGATTTTGTTAAAAACACGTCATCGTTTGACATATCTTTGAAAGCTACCATTCTATAATCTTTTGGATGAATCCCTTTTCTCATCGTTTCTATTTTTAATTGTTATTCATTAGCCACTATTTATTAAAAATAATCTACCTGGCTATTTTAAGAGTGCAAATTTAATACTATTTTTGAAAATTCAAACAATTATAATACTATTTTAATAAAAAAACGTATGCAAAGTTTAAAATAT
>CAZJCZ010000054.1:7303-10632 GCA_964544575.1 uncultured Flavobacteriaceae bacterium
AGAATTTAATTATAACCAAAGTAAAGAAGGGTGGGGATTAACACATAATGCAGAAAAGTTAATAAAATCTGATGGTACAGAGCGTTTGTGGTATTTAAATCCCGAAACAGGAGATGAAGAGAACTTTATCGAGGCCTACACCATTGATCGGTCAGTTGATCAGCTCAATGAGTTGGAATATATTGATGGTAAAATTTACGCCAATAAATGGCAGAAAAACAGTATCGTCATTATCAATGCTATAACAGGAGCAGTTGAAGGCATTGTCGATGTAAAGGGATTACAAACCAAAGCAGGTAGGAATGGTGATGAGTTTGTATTGAATGGTATTGCGTACGATACCGTTAACGATCGACTTTTCGTTACAGGGAAAGATTGGGAAAAAGTATTTGAGATTAAGTTAATTAAGAAACAATAATAGTTGACGGTAAAAGTTATATGTTTAAACAAAATATCTTGATGCGAATTCTCTATGCTGTTCTTGTAGTTTTTCTAATCATCTTTCTTGGCTCATGCCGCAAAGACTTTGGCACAATTCAAAGCTTGGGAGAACTTGAATTTTCAGTGGATACGGTTTTATTAAATCGAGTATTTGACGATATTAGTTCAAGTACACAAAGTTTTAAAGTATATAATAGAGGGAGCGATCCAATTACTATTCCAAACATTACCTTAGGGCGGGGAGAAAGTTCATTTTATAGACTGAATGTCGATGGTATTCCAGGGAGGTCATTCGAGAATATAGATATTTTGGCTAAGGACAGTATTTTTGTTTTTGTAGAGGCAACGGTTGATTTTGAACAAGTTAGTAGTATTGATTTTTTTTATAGAGATTCTGTTGTTTTTGATTCAGGTTTCAATGAACAAGATGTAAAATTAGAAGCATTAGTTGTTGATGTAAATTTAATTAGACCAGATAGAGTTGAGCAGCCTGATGGTTCCTTTGTTTATGAAGAGCTAATTTTAGGTGAAAATTCCGAAGGTGAAACTTTAAGTATTCGAGGCACCATGTTAAACGGCAATACTACATTTACTAATGAAAAACCATATCTTATTTATGGATATGTTGGTGTTCCCTCAAATACAACTTTAACTATAGATGCAGGTTCTACTTTGTATTTCCATGATAATTCGGGCATTGTAGTTGAAAAAGATGCAACAATTATGGTTAATGGAGCACTAGAAAATGAAGTCCTTTTTGAAGATGATAGATTAGAACCTCAATTTGAAGATACAGCAGGGCAATGGGGCACCATTTGGTTACGGGCAGGAAGTAAAAATAATAGTATGAATTATGCAATCATAAAAAACAATATCATTGGTGTTTTGGTCGATTCTGTTGCTAATTCAAATCCTGCATTGACAATACAAAATACTCAAATCTATAATAATTCAAATTTTGGTATTCTTGGAAGAGAGACCAATATTTTAGGAGAAAATGTTGTAGTTGCTAATAACGGAATGTCTTCGGTCGCATGTACTATCGGAGGCACCTATAATTTTACGCACTGTACTTTTGCGAACTATTGGAATAATGGTTTTAGACAGTTCCCTACGTTGTTGATCAATAATTATTTTACATATTTAGATGATGGCAATGAAATCATTGAAACGAGAGATCTACTTGAAGCGAATTTTACAAATTGTATTATTGACGGAAATCAGAATATTGAATTTGTTCTAGATAATGTTGAGGGTTCGTTATTTAATTTTAATGTTAAAAATAGTATGTTAAAATTTGATACAACCAATAGTGATATATTAGACAATCCTTTGTTTGATTTTAGTAATATAAGTTTTTATCAAAATATTATTTTGAATGGAAATCCGAACTTTAAAGAAATAGACACAAATCAATATATAATTGGGCAAGAATCAGACGCTATTGGAAGCGCCGATAGTAATGGTGCATTACAAGTTCCTTTTGATATACTGAATGTTAATAGAACAACATCACCAGATATTGGGGCTTATCAGCACATTATTTTTCAAGAAGAAGATTAAAATTAATTTTATCGCTTTTTGTTAGTCTAAATTAGATCATTCTTTATAAATTTTACCGTTCTTCATAACAAAACTCACCTTTTCTAAGGTTTTGATGTTTTTAATTGGGTCGTCATCCGTTGCCACAATATCGGCTAATAGGCCTTTTTCAATCCTCCCTATTTTATCACTAAGTTCCAATATGTGGGCGTTCGTAATCGTAGCCGATTGAATAGTTTCCATGGCTGGCATTCCACCTTCTACCATATATCCGAACTCTTTACCATTTTCACCATGATCAAAAACACCAGCATCTGTACCAAAAGCAATTTTGACTCCTTTTTTATAGGCTTTTCTAAACGTGTCTTGAATTTTTGGGCCAATTTCCAAAGCCTTCGGTACAATTATTTCAGGAAAGTATCCTTTTATTTTAGCTTTTGCTTCGACAGATTTACCTGCCGTTATGGTAGGTACATGGTATACATTGTATTTCTTCATTAATTCCATTGTTTCTTCACTCATTAATGTGCCGTGTTCTATAGTTTTAACACCTCCGATAATGGCGCGTTGTATACCCTCATCCCCATGTGCATGGGCAGCTACATGCATGCCATAATCTTTGGCAGTTTGAGTTATTGCTTTTATCTCTTCGATTGTAAACTGAGGATTTTGACCGTTTTTAGCCACACTCAATACACCACCGGTGGCAGTAATTTTAATCATATCTGCACCATTTTTATATCGTTGTCTAACGGCCTTTTTAGCATCATCAACACTATTTACAACCCCTTCTTTTGGTCCTGGATCTCCCATTAAAGCTTTATTTCTCCCATTGGTTGGATCGGCATGGCCCCCCGTTGTTCCTATGGCTTTTTCGGCAGTTATAATTCTCGGACCGTCCACTTTTCCTTGATTAATAGCATTCCGTAAAGATACATTTACACCACTACCTCCTAAATCTCTTACAGTAGTGAAACCGGCCATTAACGTGGTTTTCGCATACTTTTGAGCATTAAAAGCGACATCCGCTTCATTAAGAATAAACGCTTCTGCATAAGATTTAGGATTTAATTGGCCTTCTATATGAACATGCATATCTATTAAACCAGGCATTACCGTTTTAGTTGTTAAATCAATAGTTTTATCCTCATTAGAGGACGCTTTAATATATCCTTTTCTTACATCTGTAATTTTATTACCTGTAACTATTATTGTCATCTTGTTTAGTACTTCCCCTTTTTTGGTATCAATCAGTTTGCCGCAATGTAAATAAGTACTTTGTGCAGAAAGTAATATTGTAAATAATAAACTAAACAGCGTGATAATTTTTTTCATAATAGTTTAAT
>CAZJCZ010000054.1:10732-13499 GCA_964544575.1 uncultured Flavobacteriaceae bacterium
TAAAAGTATCAAAAAAAAGTAGTAGATTTCTAAATCAATGTAATTTAATCAATAATGAAGGGTAAAAATATTATAGTAACTGGGGCCAGCAGAGGAATTGGTTTTGAATTGGTAAAGTTACTCGCTTCACAACAACATCAAGTCTTGGCGTTGTCAAGAAATACTTCGTCGCTAGTCAAATTACAATCAAATAACGAAAATATCTCAGTTATACAGATAGATATTTCTAATGAAAATGAACATGAAAAGGTTTCTCATTTTGTAAGCCAACATTGGGACGCAGTTGACATATTGATCCATAATGCGGGGAAGTTGCTTAACAAAAAATTTACTACAACAACTGTTCAAGATTTTTTAGAGGTCTACAAAGTAAATGTTTTCGCCGTAGCAGGATTAACAAATTGTTTATTACCATTTCTAAAATCTGGTAGCCATGTGGTCACTATTAGCAGTATGGGAGGTATTCAAGGTAGTATAAAATTTCCAGGCTTGTCGGCCTATAGTTCATCAAAAGGTGCAGTAATAACATTAATGGAGTTATTAGCAGAGGAATGTAAAGGATTGGGTATTTCTTTTAATACCCTAGCTTTAGGGGCTGTACAAACTGAAATGTTAGCAGAGGCATTCCCTGATTACAAAGCACCAACCACAGCTTTTGAAATGGCTGAGTATATTGCTAATTTTGCATTGACTGGGAACCAATTTTATAATGGAAAAGTATTACAAGTATCTTCCTCTACACCCTAAAACCCCTAATGAAAGAAGCTTTAAAAAAATATATTCCTGTTAGTTCAATTGAGCTGGTTTACGATTTGTTTAAGGAATACCCATGTAAATTGAAAATTGTAAATAACCGAAAGACAAAGCATGGTGATTTCAGAAAGTTAAAAACGGGTCAATTTCAAATTACGGTTAACAATGATTTGAATCAATATCGTTTTTTACTGACATTAGTCCATGAAATAGCACATTTAGTAACACATCGAAAATATGGCAGGGTGAAGCCTCATGGAGTAGAGTGGAAGAAGAATTTTCAACATTTGATGTTGCCTATGGTAAATCCTGATATTTTTCCAATGGAATTGTTACCAATCTTGGCTACATATTTAAAAAATCCTAGGGCTAGTACAGATGCAGATGTTAGATTGTCATTAGCCTTAAAAAATTTCGACGATAAAAACGGAAACAGTTATATCTTTGAAATACCCTTCAAAAGTAAGTTCATTCACAATAAACGTATTTTTGAACGTGGAAATAAAAGGCGTACTCGATTTGAATGCGTTGAAATCCGAACAAATAGAAAATATTTGTTCAATCAAAATGCTGAAGTAATCTTATTAGAAAAACAATATGCAGAATAACTATTATGCCGTTATAATGGCTGGTGGTGTAGGTTCAAGATTTTGGCCATTAAGCACTCAAAAATTCCCTAAACAGTTTCATGATATGTTAGGAACTGGAGAATCTTTATTACAAATAACATTCAAAAGGCTGTCTAAATTAATTCCTCAAAAGAATATTTTAATAGCTACCAATCTACAGTATAAAGAATTAGTTATGAGTCAACTTGATGGGATTGATGAGCAGCAATTACTATTAGAGCCTGTCATGCGCAATACGGCTCCCTGTATTTTATATGCTGCATTAAAAATCAGGCAAAAAGACCCTGAGGCGGTTATGATAGTGGCGCCATCTGATCATTGGATAGATAATGAAGAAGAGTTTATACGGAACATAAAAACCTCTTTTGATTCTTGCGCTGAAAATGATATATTAATGACTTTAGGCATTCAACCGACAAACCCTAATACAGGTTATGGATACATTGAATTTGAAAAAACAACAACCAAAATAAAAAAAGTTAATCAATTTACCGAAAAACCTGATCTTGAAGCAGCTACACAATTTATAAAGAACGGTAACTACCTATGGAATGCTGGTATTTTTATTTGGAGTATAAAAAGTATCATAAATGCTTTTGAAAAATATTTACCGGAAATGAATATGTTGTTTTGTGAAGGTGTTGATGTATATAATACTGATTTCGAGGATGACTTTATTAAAGATAATTATGCCGTAGCCGAAAATATCTCAATAGATTATGGCATCATGCAAAAAGCACTAAATATATATACTTTACCGGTAGAATTCGGTTGGAATGATCTCGGAACTTGGAACTCTCTTTATGAAAAATTAAACAAGGATAATGATCAAAATGCCGTCGTTAATGCTAAGGCAATTTTTAGAAATGCGTCAAATAATATGATCAGAACAGTAAAAAACAAGCATGTGATCATCCAGGGTTTAGATGATTTTATTGTCATAGAAAAAGATGATGTACTATTGATTTGTCCTAAAAAAAACGAACAAGAAATTAAACAAATTGTCGCTGAAGTAAAAGAGCAATTTGGTGATGATTTAGTATAAAAAATAATTTTCGATCAATTAAGTAGATTATTATGGAAGAAAATACAAAGGTTGAAATTGACTTAGATGTTAAAAAAGAGGAAGTTAAAAAAAATGTAACAGGGCTTTTAGGAGGTATTAAGGAATTTTTAATTGAATTACTTGATATTAAAAAGGGCACCAATAAAGAAGGCACGATTCAAGAAATAAAAGATAATATTTCTATGCAAGGCCATACGGCATGGATTTTAGTCTTTTCTATTCTTATTGCGTCCATTGGATTAAACGCGAATTCAACTGCTGTTGTTATAGGTGCGATGTTAATATCACCGCTAATGGGACCAATATTGGGTGTTGGCCT
>CAZJCZ010000055.1:0-13467 GCA_964544575.1 uncultured Flavobacteriaceae bacterium
CTCAAAAAAGAATTCTTTCGCTTTCTTTCAAAATATATGTAAATTAATAAATCATGGCAGGACTAAGACTTTTAAAACAAAAGGAACTTAAACGGTATAACAAACTTTTTAGCGTATTGGCAAAGTATGGCTTTGAAAATATGTTCCAATGACCTAATACAAGTCTTCTTGATGTAAGAATACATAATAATTAGCTATACAAATTTTCCTTTTCTAATATATCTTCTAAAACATTTAGCTCGTCATCATACCCCCTTAAGATCAATAAATAACTTCCGCCATTTAAAAGTTTTAAATACGTTTCAGCCTGTAGCTTATAGCCTCCCAAACCTCTAATGATACCATAGAGCCCTGTTGACATTGCTCCCAGTGCTTTTCCATCTATTTCATGAAGAAACATTGAAGTCAAAGATCCAACAATAAAAATAGTTCCTATTTCAGGATTAGAAAAAAAACCAAAATCTACAGAAGTACCTAATAATTCTTGCCAATAGGGTTTGAAGTTCTTTCTCTCGGTAAATGGTTTTTTTTCATTTTCTGCTTGCTCTTGAGTAAATTTTCCAAGAATAGATAGTTGAGAATTGAAAGCATCATTTTCGTTTATAATTTTAATGGCTTTTTCTAATTGCCATAAATGCGGGTATGTTTTAAAAAAAAAGTATTTTTTTACTGTATTCAAAACTTTAGTCTTCATCATTGAGTTTAAGCGAATGTTATTACTACATCTCTTTATTATAGCACTAAAGTAATAAAGTATAGAAGGGTAGCAAATGACCTGAATCACTTAAAATCATGATTAGCATCATACAGGAAAAAGCCTGAAGTGAAGAGTATTTTTTTGAAGCTAAATAGCTCGTGCTGAACTTAATTCAATATGACGGCCTCATTATTTAAAAATTAAGTTTTTAATAAAAATTTCAAATCCAGATTGTAAACAAAATATCTATGCAAAATCAGCAATACGTCTCAGTTTTTCTTTGTCTAAAAGAACAATTCTTCTACGCGATTCTATTTTGATTAATCCTTGTTCTTTAAACTCAGTTAACATTCTAATAGCCGTTTCTGTAGCAGTACCTATCAATCCCGCAAAGTCCTCTCGAGGAATATTTACCCCTAAATTCGGCTCATCTTTGATCATCCCTTTGTCATATAATTCTATCAAAGCTTTTGCTGTTCTTTGCCTGACTGAAGCAAAAGCCATATTGACCAAATGTTCCTGAACATCAATTAAGTTATTAGAGATCATATTAATAAATTTGTTGGAAACCAATTTATTTCCATACAACAATTTAGTAAAATCTTCTTTGGGTATTCCGCAAATTTCAGCATTTTCCAGTACAGTAGCCGTTTCAATATAAGTTTCTGCATTACTTAATAATGACAATTGGCCAATAAAATCTCCAGAACCGTAAATACCTGTCACAAATTCCTTACCAATATCCGTCGCTTTGTATGTTTTTACGGCTCCACTTTCAATGAAATATAAGGAGTGTGCAGTTCTTCCTTCACCAAAAACATTTTCATTTTTTTTATATCTCTTAAGCTCACGGTCTTCAGAAAGGCTTTCTAAATTCATATATTCAGAAGCTTCTTCTAAAAATGCATTGATGCCATCTACGTCCTTAGAAAATTCCTTCTTTAAGAAATCATTTTTATTTAAACGGCATTCAATGGCATCTAACAACTCATTCTCTTCAAATGGTTTGGTTAAATAGTCGTCTGCTCCAAGATTCATTCCCTTTCTCATATCAGCTTTTTCTGATTTGGCTGTTAAAAAAATAAAAGGAATACCTGCTGTTTTAGAGGATTTACTTAAAATTTGTAATACGCCATACCCATTTAGTTCAGGCATCATAATATCGCAAAGAATAATATCCGGTTTAAACTTTTTTGTTTTTGCAATCCCAATTTTGCCATTTTCGGCAGTGTCCACTTTATAGTTTGCCAATTCGAGAATGTCAGCCGTGGTTTCTCGAACATCTTCGTTATCTTCAATCAATAATACTTTTTTCATCTTTCGTTTGATTTATAGGTAATTCAACACTAAAGGTACTTCCTTCAGATAATTTACTTTTGAAACTAATGGTACCTCCTATTAGTTCGGTATATTGTTTTACAATATGCAATCCCAAGCCAGTTCCTTGTATATTACTTGCGTTTCCCGCTCTAAAAAACCGATCAAACAAATTATTTTGTTCTTCAAGAGGAATTCCAATACCTTGATCTTTTACTTCCATAAATATTCGTTCACCGTTTCTTGTTATTGTGAGGGTAATCTCTATATTCTTAGGAGAGTATTTAATAGCATTAGACACTAAATTTAATAGGATATGGCTAATCAATTTAGGATCAAGGTTTACCTCAATAAAAGGATCATCGTTCATAATCGTAATCACTTGCCCTTCCTTTTTACTAGTTTCAATTTCTTCAATCAAGGATTTTGAAAAATCTATCAGTTCAAAATATTCCGGTTGCATTGACATTTTTCCTTCTTCTAGTTTGCTTAAAGAAAGGAAGTCATTCAAGATTACCACCAGATTTCTTACATTATTTTTAATCTTATTGACATATTTTTCCCTTTTATCTTCTTTCCCAGGTGCATTTTGTTTTTCAATTAAGGTAGCCGAGGAAAGAATGGCACTCAAAGGTGTTCTAAACTCATGTGAAGCCAGGGATATAAAACGGGATTTTAATTCGTTTAATTCCTGTTCCTTCTTTAAGGCATTTAATATTTCTAATTCAACCTGCTTTTGATCAGAAATATTGCTGTAAACTAATAAAGCTTGGTTAATTTTTTTACTTTCATCAAACAAGGGAGTTGTATTTAACGCGTAGGCATTATTTTCAAATTCAATTTCAAAAGAAAGATGCTCACCGGCAAGTGTTTTTCGTATATCCTGTTTTAATCTTATTTTCCTCTCTCTAGAAAAAACGCTGATATCATCAATACTTATTCCTGGAAAGACCGACTCTTTTAATCTCATTCTCTCTAATTCTTCACCTTCAATATACTCAATCTCAAAATCGGTATTGACGACAAGAATAATACCTTTCGGAAAGTTTTGTGCAATAGCAGAAAACATTTCCTGACTAGCTATTGCTCTGCTTTCAGCGGCTTTAGTAATTTGTATTTGATCTTCGAGATTCAAATTAGATTCTACTAATTGCTGGACAGTGGCCATAACCTCCTTGGTGCGTTCTTGTACCTTTTCTTCTAATTCAACGGCATGATTACGTAACTTTTCCTCACTCTCCTTTAATATTTGTTCTGCTTTCTTTCTTTCAGAAATATCCGCAACAGCACCCAACATTCTAATTGCTTTGCCCTGTTCATTTCGAACTATGTGTCCATTATCTTCGACATATACATAAGATCCGTTTTTACTTTTAAGTCTATATTCACTCGTCCAATGATTGCTATTACCGGCAAGTGTTTTATTAAATTCTTCAATCACATTTTCGTTATCTGTTGAGTGAATGTTATTTTCCCACCATTTTTTTCCAAATTTCGGAGCAAATAAATCAATATATGTCTGATTATACCAACCTGTTTTATTTTTTAGGTCAAAATCATAAAAGCCATCATGAGTGGCCAACATGGCTAAACGAAATCGTTCTTCACTTTCTTTGATGGCTATCTCCGTTTGCTTGATGTGAGTAATATCTTTTATTATAGTTAAAAAATTACCGTTTTCTTTTGCTACAATGCGTGCTTCAAAATATCTTATCTTATCATTTATAGGGAGTATATATTCTAGGGTTTGAGGTTTACCTGTTTTTTCACTCTTTTCAAAATTAAGTATTATCTTCTCACAAAGCTCTTTGGGTAGTACATCGTAAATGCTTTTGCCAATTAATTCATCTTTAGGCAATATGAGTTTAGAAGCATCAGAAGCATGCAAGTCCAGATAAACCCCTTGTCTGTTTAATACAAATATAAAGTCTGGTATGGCCTGCAACATGGCTTTATTTCTAAGCTCATTTGTTCTTAGTTCTTGTTCTACCTTTTTCTGTTCTGTAATGTCAGTTATAAACCCTTCCAATGCTTTAAGTTTGCCATTTTTATCAAAAATGCCTTCGCCTTGTTCCCAAACATATTTTATGTTCCCATTCCTACTCCTTATCCCGTATTGGATGTTGTAGGGCTTTTTTTTGCTAATGCTTTCCTGCAAAGCATTCCATACATATTTTTGTTCTTTTTCTAAAATAATTTGACCATATTGTATATGCCCATCCATAAACTCATTGGGGTAATAACCTGTGATAGAAAAGCAACCTTTACTTACGTAGTACATTGACCAGTCTTTATCATTCTTACTGCGATAAACAAACCCCGGGAGGTTATTTATTAAAGTGTTATACTTTCTGTTGCTCTCATAAATGGTATCATTTGTTTCTTTAATCTCAGTTACAAAAGCAATGACCACTTGTTGACCACTAATTGCGGCAGGGCTCAAACTTATTTCTAATGGAAATTGCAAACCATTCTTTTTTAGACCAAAAAGATCCTTCTCTCTTTGCGTAGATATGGTTTTAGCACCTTTAGAATATATATTTTTATAAACACTATGATTTTCTTTAAACTTCTTAGGAATAAGAGTCTCTATTTTTTTGTCAATCAGTTCTCCCGGATCATAGCCAAAGGTATTTTCACATGAATGATTTGCCTTAAGTATCACTCCCGAATCTACTACCAGAATTCCTTGTGTAGAAGATTCAAATATACTTTGA
The DNA here is from genome assembly GCA_964544575.1 of uncultured Flavobacteriaceae bacterium. Lineage (GTDB taxonomy): Bacteria > Bacteroidota > Bacteroidia > Flavobacteriales > Flavobacteriaceae > Aureibaculum. Next base: position 4,732 of record CAZJCZ010000055.1, read on the forward strand.
AAAAGGTCTTTATCTTTTAGTTTATCTGCCATCTATAATGCTCTATTGTTATTCTATTTTTCATGGTAATCCATCCTACGTAACTTAGGTAAAGAATCAGGATGTGACTTCTGAATATATTCAATTAGTTCTTCCCTGATGCTACAACGTAGGTTCCATATATCTGAAGCATTTTTCCCACTGAACGTTGCTCTTAGTTCCATGGTTCTGGCATCTGAATTGGTTACTAACAAATCTGCTACTTTTTTATCCCACAAAGGATTTTTATTTAGTAAAGCTAACAACTTTGTTCTTAGTTCGGCAACAGGAAATGTATAATCTACATGCAGAAAAACACTACCAATTAATTCAGTAGAATTAAAAGTCCAGTTTACAAAGGGTTTATCATTAAAGTAACTAAGAGGCAATACCAACCTCCGCCAATCCCAGATTTTTATAACTACATAGGTAAGTGTGATATCTTCCACTACACCAAACTCCCCTTCAATAACAACTTCATCATCAATTTTAATGGGTTGCGTAAACGCTATTTGAAACCCTGTGATAAGATTGGCAATAGATTTTTGAGCGGCAACCCCAGCAATAATTCCAATTACCCCGGCTGAAGTCAGTATTGTTTTCCCCAGTTGTTTGACCTCCGGAATATTCCACAAAATTGCAGAAACAGCTAAGGTAATAATCACAATAATGGCAATACTCTTAATAAACCTTAATTGGGTAAGCACCTTTCTTTCTTTCACCTTATGGTTACCATCAATTTCAAATTTTTGCTTGACCACTTCTTCAAGCGCATTTAACAGAGCTGTTAGTATCCATGCAAAATTGACAACAATTAATGCTTCTATGATCTTTTGCCAAAACGCCCTTAATTCTAAAAAAGTAAAGGCACTATAAATAAACAACAAGGGTATAAAAAACTTAGCCGGTGTTTTAAGATGTTTAAGTAGTTGCTTTTTTAAAACGGTAGCTTTTCTTTTTATTCCTAACTTTAAAATTGTAAAAATAATCCATTGTACAAAAAGGCCAAAAATGATACATGCCAAGAGTACGATCATATTCATAAACCAGGATTCTTCCCAAGAAAATTTTGAAAAAATGGTGTCCATATAATATTTTTCCAAATATATAGTTATTGATAATCCTGTAAAATGACGAAGATCATTTTACTGATCTGTATTTTGCAAAACTCCTACCGCTATTTTGTTCTTTTCTAATATTCTTTTTGTAGCAGTATAACCTAAGTTAAAAATGGTATCAATACTATTCATATCAAAAGTTCCGTAATTGATTAACCGTTCAGGAGATATTAACAAATCACAATTTGAGAATTTAAGTATTGATTCAGAGGCAGCTTTTATCCGATAAGCCCTGTCTGCCACATTATAAGAATGTTTTAGATCTTCAATTTTAATGTTTTTTAGAGGATTTACATACACACCAATTATTTTATTACAATCCTTTTTTAGTGGTTCTACAGGAAAATTGTTAAGTGTACCTCCGTCAATATAAAATGAACCATTAACTTTTATAGGAGTAAAAACTCCGGGAAAGGAGGCCGATGCTAAAACAGGCCTTATCAATTCTCCTTTATGAAAGACCTTTAGTGTGCCATCTACAACATTTGTAGCCGTAATAAAAAGCTCCTTTTGTAAAGCGTTAAAATTATCTTCGGTAAGGTATTCCTTGAGGTTATCATAAAACTTTTCGGTATTTATAAATCCCGGTTTTTTATAGGCATATCTATTTCTGTGAAAGATAGGTACGGTTTTAAAGAAATTCAATATTTCTGACCAATTAATCCCCTTAGCATACAAAACACCAACGATAGCACCGGCACTTGTGCCCGCAATATGTGTTGGAAATATTCCATACTCTTCCAATGCTTTAATAGCGCCTATATGAGCAGCTCCCCTTGCACCACCACCGGAAAGTACTAAACCTATATTCATACCTAAAATAATTTATTGACAACAAAGGTATTGGATTGATTATCAATTATAAATGACTTAGGTCATACAATAACTATAAGATCATAAAACAGGGCTGAAAACTTTAGCTACACCTTCCTTCAACCTATCTATTCTTGGCCTTTTAAGATAATCCTGATAGTTAATTTGGTCGCTTTTTTCACAATCTTTCAGAAAATCTTGTTTTAAATCTATAGTTAATGCTTTTTCATAAATCAAGACGTTTACTTCATAATTTTGTTCAAAACTTCTGATATCCAAATTTGCAGTGCCTATGGTTGTTAATTCATCATCACAAACAATAACTTTACTATGTAAAAACCCATCCGGAAATAAATAGATATTTACCCCCGCTTCTAACAAATCTTCAAAATATGAGCGTACGCTCCATTTCACCAAAGAACTATCTGAATTAGCCGATAATAAAAGTCGAACATCAACACCGCTTATAGCTGCGACCTGTAAAGCTTCCATTAAAGCCTCACCGGGAATTATATACGGATTAGTAATATATACATATTTTTTCGCTCCATTGATCATTGAAAAATAAAGTTGGTGAATAGATGAAAAATCAGAATCCGGTCCACTGGAAATAATTTGGGCGATTGATTTTCCTTGTGCTGCGCGATCTAAAAAATACTGTGCGGACAATATATCATCCTTACCACTAGCAAAACTCCAATCCATAGCAAAAACAGCTTGTAAACTACTTACAATCGGGCCCCTTAATTGAAGATGCATATCGTGCCAAACTCCCAAATTTGGGTCTCCCTTAATGTACTTGTCAGATACATTGATTCCCCCTGTAAAAGCTACCACACCATCAACAATAACTATTTTTCGATGGTTACGATAATTAACAGAAGATAGTAACCTCCCAAATCGCATAGGTAAAAAACTATAAACTTCAATTCCGGCTTGCCTCAGGAGTTGAATATATTTTTTACTTAACATTCGGCTACCTAGGCCATCATACATAAAGCGAACTTTTACACCTTCATTTACTTTTCGTTGTAATATGGACATAAATCTTTGAGCAAGATCACCTTCTTCAAAAATATAATACTGAATGTGAATAAATTGTGTTGCTCCTTCCATAGCCTTAAAAATAGCATCAAAAGTAGATGAGCCGTCTTTAAGCGGTAGTAGTTCATTTCCTGAACTAGGTAAAAATTTAGCACTCTTGGTAATAAGCTTTACTAATTTAATATGATCTTTAATTGAAGTGGGGATCGCACGATTTTCATCATCATCAATAGTGTCATAGTATTCATCAACTTTTTCAAGGTACTGTGAAATCTCTTTGGTCTTTTTTAACTTAAAAAATTTATTTTTTTTCCTATTACGCCCCAGTATAAAATAAAATAGCATACCTCCTATTGGAATAGTAAAAATAGCCAACAGCCATGCCAATGTTTTTGTTGGGCGAATACCATAAAGCAAAAGCCTTATAATTAAGGCAATTGCCAGAAGCGTATATAAAATAATGGCTAGTATCATTTTATTAAAATACTGGGGCTAAGATTACTCATACATGATGAAAATTAATTGGTTTCAAAAGTTTATGATCAATTTCTTACTCTTTTGCAATAATTTCAAATTTAATTAAACCTCCATCAATGGTTGCCTTTTTCAAGGCTCCATTTTTATAATAATATGTATTCTCTTTCCCTTTTGAATTAATCTTTTGATAAGAATGGTTTCCTAAAGCAGCTATCGTATTAAAACTCCCATCTTGCTCTGAATAACAATTATCAACATTTACTGGCTCTTTAAAATATAATTGAATAGTAGCGTAAGAGATAGAATCTTTCAGAGTTTTTTTCTTGTCATCATTTTTTACAATTTGATAATAAGTGCTTGTCCGTTGTGTATAAGTTTCAGCATGAGGTTTTTCATTCACGGTAATATGAACATCCGCCTTTTCTAATAACGTATTATTAAATGTAACATCATATTTATAATTAACGCGAATATCTTTTATCAATCTTGTTTTTATAATCGTTGAACTGTGATAATACGTTATGGAATCCTTTGTAGTTCTGGTAGCTTTGAGACTACCAATTACCTTGTTATTATGCAATATCACATCAAAATACATATGTTGATCGGAAGTGTCAGAATAACTCCACTGACAAATCAAAAAGTTAATTAGTATTAAATTCCAGATCATAAGGCTATTATTTCTACGAAATTAATTATTCTACAAATTACCGTATTTAAAAAATGATATACCCTGACCCAGGTCATTTCAGTAAATAACTCCTCTCATTAATTTTGACCTCTTTAATAATCGTTTAACTTTTAAAAAAATAAAAATGGAAACACTACAAGAACTAGAACAAATCACTGCAATGCCTCGAATTGGCGATGATGCACCTAAATTTCAAGCTATAACAACACAAGGAGACATCAATTTTCCTGATGACTATGCCGGAAAGTGGGTAATCTTATTTAGCCATCCTGCAGATTTTACACCGGTTTGTACTTCAGAGTTTATGACATTCGCTAACCTTGAGAGTAAGTTTAACAAAGCGAATTGTGAGTTAGTTGGTTTATCAATTGATGGACTGTATAGCCATATTGCATGGCTGCGTACTATTAAGGAAAAAATTGAATTTAATGGCATGAAAGATATAGAGGTTAAATTTCCTTTGATAGAAGATATTACCATGGAAGTAGCCAAAAAATATGGAATGATCCAACCTGGGGAAAGTAAAACACAAGCGGTAAGGGCGGTTTTCTTTATTGATCCTAAGGGTATTATTAGAGCCATCATTTATTATCCTTTAAGCTTAGGTAGGAATTTTGATGAAATTTACAGAGCTCTAATAGCGATGCAAACTTCAGATGCATTTTCAGTTGCTACTCCAGCGGATTGGAATCCCGGTGATGATGTAATCATTTCACCTGCAGGATCATGTGGTGTTGCCGAAGATAGAATGGTAGGGAAAGAAGAAGATTTAAACTGTGAAGACTGGTTTTTCTGTACCAAAAAATTGGGTAAAGAAGAAGTCTTGAATACTGTAATTAAAAATTGATACAATCTTTATTCATTAGTTCTATCGTAATCAAGATAATTTTATAAGAAGACAAAAAAAGGGAAATATATTTATTCCCCTTTTTTTTTGACCAATAAATCAGATTTTCTTTAAGAAATCTCAATCATTTTTGGTTTTGATTTTTTTGCTTCTTCTTTATTAGTCAAATTAAAGCTAAGAATACCATCTTTATATTTTGCCTTAATATCTTCTTCTTTCACACTTTCAGGCAGCAATAATGATTTTTCAAAAGAGTTATAACTGAATTCTTTACAAGTATAGTTTTTTTCCTCTTCTTCTTTAGAAATAGATCTTTCGGCCGAAATATTAAGATATCCATTATCAATGGTAACTTCAAAATCTTTTTTTGAAAATCCTGGTGCGGATAATTCAATTCCATAATGATCGTCAGTTTCATTGATATTCATGGCTGGTTCATCCCTTTTACTAAGCCAAAGGCGATCATTGAAAAAATCACCTTTGTCAAAAAAATCTGATGTTATATAATTTCTAAATGGACTTAAATTTCTAAGTGGCCTTCTTGGGTTTTTAAATTTTATTAGTGACATAATTTTATAATTTAAGATTAAACAATTTATTTAGGACAAAGCTATCACTAGATGATGGTTTCCAAAATGATGTGGGTCAGTCTGGTAATTTTTTTATAAATTATTGATATCTGTTAATTTATATGAACAAATATTTATATAAGTCTAGCGTATTGATTCTAGATTTAAATCTATTTTATAGTCGATAAGTAGAAATGGACTGATCTGGGTCATTTTAAGTAAGTACAATAAGTTTTAATTTTATTCAATTAAGTTTCAACTTAAACATGAAAGGTTTTACTAATCTTAAATTATAAAATTATGTTAACCATAGAATTATATAAACTTAAACAGGAGAATAATTTTAAACAGTTTTACAAAAATATTTCGACATATATTCCTGAGTTGGAAAAGTTTACTAATAAAAAACTAAAAATTGCCGAAAATTATGGTGAAATTGATAAGGGATTTTACACGGCCATAGGAATTCTGGATGAAGTTTATATGGAAGTTTTTAAAACCTTTTCAAATGAAGTAAGCGAAGCGGATTTACGAAAATTGCTTTTTATAAAAACCATTCAAAAAATAGAGGAAAAAACAGAAACTGAAAATCGATTCTCGGATGACGTAAATATTGATGACATTTTAAAAGAAGAAATGGAATTATTAAATGAAGATTATACTGTTGATGCAGGTGGAGATTTCATACTCAATGAAGAGCTGGATGATATTTCATATAAGCAGAAAAGTTTTAAACCAACCCATTTTATTCTAGATGAATCTTTAGAACGGCAATTAACAAAAAGATTTAACCTAAATGATTTAGTACCGCTTTCATCAGAAAAAAGAAATTTGTTAGGAAGATTGTTTTACTCAATACCTCTAAAAAGCAAAACTATTGTTGAATTGTATGTTTTTGGTGGACAAAACATTTCTGAAATCTCTGAAATATTGATGATAGAGGAAGAAAATATAAAACAGGTTATAGTTAGGGTGATTGAAAGGTTTAAACTACTATAGTAGATCCCGTTTATATATTTGATAAGAAGATTTTTGATTGATGAGAAATTAATCAAAGGTTTACAAAATTGTAAGTCTTTTTTATTTTCTAAAATGCACACTTTGTGCATACTTTTTTATTTTTAATAAAATATATAGGATTTTGTTTCAATTTGATTTAATCTATAGCACGTAGGTCAAAATAGTGGCTATTGAATATTATTTAATAGCCTTTCATAAACCTAACGAATCATACCCTTTTTTACGTGACGTATTAAAGATTTATACACTTTTAGGAACTTTTGATAGGAATGTACCATATTGATGGTAGGATGTCTCTCTCAGACTTTTAATATCAATATTTATGAGTAGGAATTTACTCAACATTGAGTAAAATTCATAATTCTTTATGTACATGAGGAATATCATTGCTTTTTTCAATTATAAATTTTAAACTTTATGATAATTAAAATTTTAAGCTATGAAAAAAAGTACTTTTTATTTAACCTGACTTATAACTTCAGCTATGCTACTGAAGTGCAAACCAACATTACGACCGGTCATTTTCTTTAGGTATAACCTTAGAAAAATATAAATACCCTTACATTTTTACTGAATAATATAACTAACTCTAAATTATTAAATTATGAAACGAATCATTACAATCTTATTAATTTGTCTAGTTTCATTGCCAATTATGGGGCAAAGAGATAAAGATGCAGGACAAAAGCTTTTAGGTGTCAATAGGCATAAAACTATGAAGACCTTTAAGAATAAAATTAAAGACTATAAACTTCCACATTATCAAGTTAATTCTAAACGGTCAGAAGTTTTAAAATATACTAAAGCCGATAAGCATAGCTTAGATAGTGTGATTATTCAATCATGGAACGAAAACCTCAACGAAGGGACTAATACTTGGAAAGAGGAATACACCTATAATGTCAACGAGAATGTTACTGGGGAAATTGATTACTACTGGAATGGCACGCTGTGGATTAATTCTGATAAATATGTATTTACGCACGACTCCAACAATCCTACTCAGGAAATTTATTATGAATGGGATAATGCCCAGTGGGTTCAATCTAAAAAATGGGAATACACCTATAATTCAAGCAATAAATTGACTACAGTATTATATTATAATTTAGAATTAAACCTGACGGATCCATATGGTAAATTTGTATATACCTATAATGGTAACGGAAACTTAGACTTGGAAACTGTATTCTATAAAGATTCTGGTATTTGGAATGAATATTTGAAATATGAATATAGCTATGACAATAATGGCAGGACCTCGATAACGGCATACGAGTGGCTTAACAGCGCGTGGGTTCTTGACTGGAAAGATGAATACACTTATGATGGCACAGGAAATCTGGTTACTGAAATAGATTCTTATCGGGATGGTGCCCAGTGGGTTGAATATGACAAATTTGAATATGCTTATGATACCAACGGAAACACAATACAAGACATTGGTTACCATTGGAATACATCATCCAGTGCGTGGGTTGAATATGAAAAATATGAATACTATCATGATCTTGCTTATGATACTTCTGATGTAATAATTCCTTCTTGGCTTTACGGAAATTATGATTATGTTTTTTATAATTTGGTAACAGGTTTTAGTATTTATAATTTTATAGACCTAGATTGGGTTGAGGCCCAGAAAACCATATTGTTTTATTCAGATTATAATAATGCTTTGGGCGTAGATGATGAATTATTAGCTAACTCTGTTAAAATATACCCAAACCCGGTTGACAATATTTTAACTATTAATTCAGAAATGGTGCCGCTTACAAAAGTTGAGATTTTTTCAATACTAGGCAAAAAAGTAAAAGAAGTTAATACCGGTTTTAATGCGATACCAATTAACAATTTTTCAAGTGGTATTTATATTGTTAGAATGTTTTCTGAAAATGGTATGACAACTAAAAAACTGATTAAGAAATAATAGAAAATTAATCAAGTATTGTTTTGTATTGAACCATACCCTTATTTACATTACATATTGAAGGTTTTTGGACTTTTGGTAAGTTTTGATATGTATATCATATTGATGGTAGGATGGCTCTCTCAGACTTTTGTAAAAAGGAAAATCAGACGCAATGAATTATACACGTCTTAAGTTTACAATTCATTAAATTTAAATAATAATTAGAAAGC
>CAZJCZ010000056.1:0-5814 GCA_964544575.1 uncultured Flavobacteriaceae bacterium
GCTTCACTGATTTTGTAAAAAAGAACATTTTTGATCCGCTCGAAATGAAAGATTCGTTTGTATACAGTTTCGAAAATGATAGTATTAGAAACAATCAATTAGACGGCTATAGATTGTATAGGGGTTGGAGACATCTAAAAATTAATAATACAGTAAATGACGCCATTGTGGGTGATAAAAATGTTTATACTACCAGTGAAGATTTGTTTAAGTGGACCCTTGGACTAAATAATGGGAAACTACTTTCTAAAGAGTCGTTAGATCTTATGTACTCTAAAGGAGAAACTGTTTACGGAAGAAAAGTTCCATATGGTTTTGGGTTTAGGATTAATACTAAGGATCAAAACACCATCTATCATCATGGCAAATGGAATGGATTTAGTACAGGGCTTACGCAGTACCCAGAAGATGATTTGGTGGTTATTGTTTTAGAGCACACCAGTTATAATGCCATGAAATCCCTAAACCGGAAAGTAAAGAAAATTGTCACAGAAAATTTTGATGTTTAAAATTCATACTTAAATGAAAAAGCCTTAACAAGTGTTAAAGCTTTTTTATTTTTTAATTCTTATTATAAGTCTTCAAATTATTCAATTATTTTTAAAATTAATGAGCCCAGAGGATCAAGCTTCACCTTAATGACTCCAATACCATTATCAATGATTAATTCGTAATTTATTTCTTCAAAAAGTTGATCATGGACTTGATAAGAACTCTTGTTTAATTTCCATTCGTTTATTACCTCTTCCGGAATCATTAAATCGAGCTCATAACTTTTATCAGCATCAAAATTAGACACAATAACCAACTTCTCCTCCTCAGACCATCTTACAAACGAAAACACACGATGATTATAGTTCTCAGTATGCTCACGATTATAACTGTGAATTTCTTTATATGCTCCCATCAAAGCACTGCTATTTATGGTCACATTGAGCAAGCGCTTATAAAAATCACGCAAGTTCTTCTCCCCTTCCGATAACTGACCTCCATCAAACTTTTTATTATTGACCCATCTTTGATGATTCGGCACCCCTATATAATCAAACATTGAAGTACGAGTTGGCGAACCAAATCCTGCATTTTCTGCTCCGGGCTCCCCTACTTCTTGACCAAAATAGATCATTGTTGGAGAAGTGCTTAATGTTGCTGAAACAACCATTGAAGGTTTTCCGTTCTCAGCAAAACCTGCAAAATCTGGACTCGCCAACCGTTGCTCATCGTGATTTTCTAAAAAATGTAGCAGGTGATGTTCTATATCGGCCTTTTCTTCTTGAACATTCACAATATGATCAGTCCAACCATATCCTTTAACAATATGTTTAATGGAATCATATAAGGCCACTTTATCATATAAATAATCCATTTTACCTAAATGAATATAAGTTCGGTATAAATCAGGATTATAAACCTCAGCCAGTAGAAAGGCATCAGGTTTTTCCATCTTGATTGAAGAATTCATAAAACTCCAGAATTCTACAGGCACCATTTCTGCCATATCGTAACGAAAACCATCAACTCCTTTTCCCAACCAATATAAAGCTATATCTCTAAATTTAAACCAAGAATCGGGCACATCTTTACCATTCCAAAATTCAAAATGCTTTCGAAAATCTTCTTTTTCGAACCCTTCTGGTAATTCCTCAAAATCTTTGCTCCCATCAGGTCGTATCCCATAATTGATCTTTACCGTTTCATACCAGTCATTATAATGTGGTTGCGATAATCTCGAGCCATTACCGGTCCATTTTGCGGGTATCTCTTCAAATTTACCATCAGCCCTGACATGATCTTCTCCCCCTAAAGGTTGATAACCATCAGCCCAGTCTGGAACTTTGAAATTCTCACCAACTATATAATAGAAGTTATTATTTCTACTATACTCGAGTGATCTATCATCAGTACTGCCAAAATCGTTAACCCCTGAAGGATTTGATTTGCCTTCATATTTACGCGCTACATGGTTTGGAACAATATCGATAATTACCTTCATTCCATTTTTATGAGTACGTTCGATCAAATCTTCAAACTCGTCTAAACGGTTTGCCGGATCTTCAGCCAAATCGGGGTCTACATTATAATAATCTTTTACCGCATATGGCGAGCCAGCACGGCCTTTAACAATATCAGGATCATCATTGGATATACCGTACAAAGTATAATCAGTAATTGTTGCATGGTGCAAAACACCGGTATACCACATATGTGTTACACCAAGACTTTTTAGTTCTTGCAATGCTTTATCCGTAAAATCATTAAACTTTCCTACTCCATTTTCTTCAATAGTTCCCCATGGCTTATTTGTAGTATTAGTGTTACCAAATAATCTTGTAAACACTTGATACACAACTTTCTTATGTTCTTTATCCTGTTTCGCTAAAACAGGTTTTTCACTTTTATTCATACAACTTGAATTCATTATTAGCATTCCAACTAGAAGACAGTATATTATTTTCCTACTGAATATTTTTTTTATTCTATTCATTATATTACTTAATTTCTAATAAAACGATATCATAGGGAGTATCTAATTTTACAACACCTTTATTAACAACAACTTCTGTATCTGAATAAGCATCAACTAACAAACTTCCATCGTTGAAAACTGAGGAAACATTTATTTCTTTTGTTCCCTTAGTTAAATCTAACCCGACCACTACAGTGTCAGAATAGTCACCTTTTAAAAATGTTCTTTGAAAAGTATACGGTTCTTGACTGATCATTTTATGAATTCCAGCACCAATAGACGGATGATCATTTCTGAATTGCCCCAATTTTTGCCAATGAACCAATCCTTGCATGACGTCTTCATTTTCTTCAATATCCGTCCAGTTCATAAAAGAGCGTAAGGTTGCATCTCCAGTTGTTCCTTCAATTATTAGAGAACGAGAAGTCTCGTCTCCATAATAAATTTGTGAAGTCCCGGGAGTCAATAACAATTTAATTGCTGCTTCATAGTTCTTGGTTCGTTCTTTGTCAAAAGGAGTACTATCATCATGAGATGTAAAATAATTCAACACACCAACCCCCTTCAAATCATTTTGTAAATTATTTGAATATTGAGAAAAAAGAGATTCATAATCACTTGTAGCATTTTTCTTGAATTCAAAATTGATCATACCGTTGAAACCATGTGCGTAGTAATCAACCTTTTTATCTCCGAAATCAAAACTTCTGCCTGAAGTAATAATTTCATATCCATATACCTCACCAACCATGTAAAAATTATTGCCATCCAAGATTCTTTCCTGATTATTTTCCTTCCATGTACTAAAGGCTAATTCACATTCTTTTTTAAACTCGTCCCATACTGACTCCTCGATATGTCTTACTGTATCTGATCTATAACCATCAATGCCAAATTCTCTTATATAATCTGTTAACCATTTAATTATATAAAAACGTGGAGCTCTTGGATATCCTGTTCGTTCAAAAAAAGCGTCCAATTCCGCTATTTCTTGTTCATATCGTCCTTCTGATTTCCATTTTGCAATTAACTGAGGAGGCAACAGTACTTCTTCATTACTTTCAGTTTTTATATCCGGGAGGTTTTCAACCAAGGTGCAAGTAACAGCAGTCTCGTAAGAATCATATTTGCATGGTGGCCCTGTTCTAACCCACTTTTCTGGCCATACTTCATCTTCTGTAGTAACTGGCCCGGTATGATTTATAACAGCATCTAGCACAATACGAATTCCATTTTTATGTGCTGTTTCCACAAGTTCACTTAAATCTTCCATTGTTCCAAAATTCGGATCTAAAGCAGTCCAGTCTTTGGTCCAATACCCATGATAACCATATGTTACACCCGTACCTTCATCTGTTTCCTTATGGATTTGTTCTACAACCGGCGTTAACCAAATAGCATTGACCCCTAAATTTGTAAAGTAACCATCATTAATTTTTTTTGTGATTCCTTTAATATCCCCCCCTTGGAATCCCCTTAATTTTGCCGTCTCTGCTGTTCTATCAAAATTGATATCATTAGATGTGTCAGCATTATTAAACCTATCCGTCAATAAAAAATAGAGATTAGCACCTTCCCATACAAAAGGTTTTTCAACATTCATAACAAGCTCACTTTTATTCTCTTTTTTATCACAACTCAACATGGTTATGATTACGACTAGTATTAATACAAATTTTCTCATTCTTAAAATCTTACTATTAGTTTATTATTCTATTATTTTTTATATAAAAAGGCTACGGGGATGTCGAATCTACGATTCCATGAATCCTCAGAATGATCAGCGCCCTCAAATTCTAAATTCATATAGTTCTTTATAGTATATCCTTTACTTATAAAAATACGATCTACATCATCTAAATATTGAGGATAGTATTTATCTAAGGTTTGAGTACCATAGTCAAAATAAAATTTATGCGTTTGAGGTGACGGTAAATTAGTCTCCATATACTTAAAAAAAGCTCCGGGCACGGGGTTATTATCAGAAGGCCTAACACCGGGCCAATGTGTTGAAATACAAGCAGCACCTCCAAAAATATCCGGATATTCGCAAACTCCATACATTGAGATAAGTGCTCCCATACCGGAACCTGAAATCATTGTATTTTGGTAACCCGTTAAAGTTGAGAATTCTCTGTCTACAAACGGTTTCAACTCTTTAACGATGAATTTTAAATAATTATCTCCATTTAAATCTTCCGGAGTCATATTTAGATTATTAGCGTTTGAATTTTTTATTACTTTTTCTTTATTAGACGATGTAAGAAATTCAAGGGCTTTTTGAGGGAAATAATCTTGATGATGGGTCTCAGGAATATTCCAAATAGCAACGACTATAATCTCACTAATGGAATCTTTATTTGTTAGTTCAGAAACAATTTCATCAACTCTCCATTCTTGTTGATTCCATGTTTTGGTAGCATCAAATAAATTCTGCCCGTCATGCATATACAATACTCCATATTTCTTATTATCCGAATAACCATCAGGAAGCCAAATATCGACAATACGAGGTTGAACAAATTTCGATGAAAAGCTATCCATCCTTATAATTTTTCCACTTGCCAGATTGATGTCTTTTAATTCATTTGTAACAATTAGACTTTTTATGTCAGACTTTATCTCTTCTTTTTTTTCTTTATTGCATGAATAAAAAAGTATGGTTAACACTAAAAAATATTTCACAACTTTCATACCCTATTTTTTTGTTGTTAAAATTGTTAGTCCTTTTGATTCTAATATTAAAATATCATTCCAAACTAATTCTTCACCTGAAATTATATTTTTCATGGTTTTTCCATAAAGACCTATTTCTTCATATTTTGAAAGATCTAATGAAGTAGATTCGTTTTTATTAAGAATTAAAGTTACAACCTCCTCATCTAATATTCTAAACAAAACATAAACGCCGTTATCCGGAGCAAAATGAACTGTGTTACCTTTGTGTATGGCTTTGCTGTTTTTTCTATAACTAAGTACTTTCCGCATAAACGATTGCATTTCTATCTGTTCTGAGGTTAATCCAATCCCCGTAAAACCATTGATATTATCACCTCTCCAGCCCCCTGGAAAATCTGTTCTAATTAGACCGTGACCTCCTGGATTATCACTATTATCAAGCAGTAATTCTGTCCCATAATAAACCTGAGGTATGCGTGGCAGCATAAGAATACAACTTAATGCCATTTTAGTTAAAACAAGATCTTTATTCAATTGGGTATAGATCCTATCCATATCATGATTGTCACCAAACATTAAAATAGACTGAGGATTTGGATAATGAAAATCATTTGCCAATCCCTCATATATCTTTACTAAGCCCTTATCCCATTGCTCCTCTTCGTTCA
>CAZJCZ010000056.1:5914-13191 GCA_964544575.1 uncultured Flavobacteriaceae bacterium
GCCAATCCCTCATATATCTTTACTAAGCCCTTATCCCATTGCTCCTCTTCGTTCAATGCCTCAACAATAATCCTTTGCATTGGAAAATCCATAGTGGATTTTAGGTTCGATTGATAGCCATCCTTATTATTGGAGCCTTGTTGCCAATAGGCAACTAATAAAGGGTTGTGGCTCCATTCTTCACCCACAATATTAAAATTTGGATACTCATTCATAATTGCCTCGGCCCATTTAGACATGAAAATTTTATCCGAATAAGGATATGTATCTTGTCGTATACCCCCTAAATTCAATGTTTCTATCCACCAAATACTATTTTGTGTTATGTATTTAGCCAAAAACGGATTCTTTTGATTCAGATCAGGCATGGCAGAAACAAACCAGCCATTTGACATTAATTCCTTGTCTATTTTAGAAGCATAAGGGTCTTGATTAATAGTTCTTCTATGATTTGAAGTTTGTAATATCTCCTTATTTTCATAACTTTCTTGATAATTTAACCAATCAGAAAAAGGCAAATCAGACATCCACCAATGTTCGCTACCGCAATGATTAGCAACCTGATCCATAATTAGTTTTATTCCTTTACTCTTTGACTTTGAGGATAATTCTATGTATTCTTCTAAAGTGCCGAATCTTGGATCAACCTGGTAAAAATCAGTCATTGCATATCCATGATAGGAGGATTCTGACATGTCATTAATTAATAATGGCGTTGGCCAAATGGCAGTAAAGCCCATATCTTCAATATAATCAAGATGGTTTATAATGCCTCTTATATCTCCTCCATGTCTGGCATAATCATGTTTTCTGTCTATTGATCTTTCTTTTAAATTTTCGACGACATCATTTGACGAGTCTCCATTAGAAAATCTATCCGGAGTAATTAAATAAATAACATCGCTACTATTAAAACCAATAAATTCTGACGAGGGTTTTTTACGACTCTTCAATTCGTAAGGCCATGAGATGTCCTTGCGATTCTTAAACTTAAATTTAATTATAAATTTCCCTGGTTTAGTGTCAGCCTTAACATTTAAATCGATAAATAGATAATTTGGACTTTTTCCTTTATGAACTTTTTCTATAGAAATACCCTTGTATTGTATTTCTGGCTTAGCAATGCTAATATTTTCACCATTAATTAACAATTGTAAATTGGTTTCTTTAAAACCAATCCACCAGTTTGGAGGTTCAATTCTTGCTACTTGAGAGATCATAGAGATACTATAGGTCAGGGCAATTATAAAAATTATATTTTTCATAATTCATGGCTAAACTGTTACTATTTTATTAGGTGTAATTGTTACCCATTGATCATTGACTTGAATTTTCAACTTTTTATCACCACTTAAGTTAAAGGTTATATTTTCATTAGTAACCTTAATTGTTAGAATTTGATGTCTGTAATTAATCTTAAATGAATACGCTTGCCATTGTTGAGGTATTTTTGGAGAGAACATTAAGCTATCATTCTTGATTCTCATACCTCCAAATCCTTCAACAATACTCATCCAGGTACCTGCCATACTTGTAATATGTAATCCTTCGTCTACTTCATGATTATAATCATCTAGGTCCAGGCGTGAAGTACGTAAATAGAATTGATAAGCTTGATCCAGACGGCCAAGTTTAGCCGCTTGAATACTATGTACACAAGGTGATAGCGAGCTTTCATGAACTGTAAACGGTTCGTAAAAATCAAAATGCCTTTCTAATTCTTCTACGCTAAAATCACTTTCAAAGAAATAAAATCCTTGTAATACGTCCGCCTGTTTAATAAAAGGTGAGCGTAAAATTCTATCCCATGACCATTTTTGGTTTATTGGTCTTTGATTTTTCTCCAATTCTGAAACTTTTACTAGTTCTTTATCTAAAAATCCATCTTGTTGTAAATAAACTTCATACTTTTCGCTATAAGGAAAGAACATTTCATCAGCTACTTTAATCCACTTATAAGTTTCTTCTCCTTTTAATTTAGTTTTTTTCAGAATTCGATTAAATTCATCAGGATTATTATGCTTAACTTTATTTATACAATCAACAGTGTATTCTAAACACCATTTTGCTAAATAGTTTGTGTAAAAATTATTATTTACATTGTTTTCATATTCATTTGGGCCAGTAACTCCAAGAATGACAAATTTCTTTTTATCGTTAGAAAATGTGGCTCGTTGAAACCAAAAACGAGAGATCGCTATTAAGACTTCCAATCCTTTTTCTATTATATATTTGAAATCTCCAGTATATCTTTCATAGTTAAATATGGCAAATGCGATAGCCCCATTCCTATGTATTTCTTCAAATGTAATTTCCCATTCGTTATGGCATTCCTCTCCATTCATAGTAACCATTGGATACAATGCAGCTCCATCTTTAAAACCCAATTTTTCAGCATTTTCTATTGCCTTATCTAGATGATTGTAACGATAAGTCAATAAATTTCTTGCAACTTCTTGATCTTTGGTTGCCATATAAAATGGAATACAATAGGCTTCAGTATCCCAGTAGGTACTTCCTCCATATTTTTCACCCGTAAAACCTTTTGGACCAATATTTAGTCTGGAATCAATCCCAAGATATGTTTGATTTAACTGAAAAATATTAAAGCGAATACCTTGTTGTGCCTTGACATCACCTTCTATAGTAATGTCAGCCATATCCCAAATCTTAGACCAAGCCATTTTTTGTTCTTGCAACATGCTGTTAAAACCTTTCTTTTTAGCTTTAACCAACACCTTTTTCGCTGCCGAAATCAGCTCATTCTTATCATGATTTCTATCAACTGTATAGCCACCAAATTTATGAATAGTAGCCTTTTCATTTTGCTTTACAGCAACGGAATAAGTAAACCTAATCTCAGTTTCGTTTTCTATAATTACAGGTTCTAACTCAACTTTTTTATCATTAATCAAACATTGGGAATACATAAATGTACATACATGAAAATTAGTTTTCATAGTACTTGTTTCTATAAATGCCTGGTTATTTTGATGATCTATACTTAGCGTATCCCAAAATTTATCATCCCAATTGCTATCTTCATTAATAATACCACTATCTAAATAGGGTTCAAATTTAATTTCTGCATTGCCGTTTATGGGAGTTATTGAGTATTCTATAGCCCCAATCTCGTCCATATTTAAACTTAAAAATCGTTTCGATTCGACCTTGATCTCAACATCATTTGGAAGAATTGCGATAAAAGTTCGCAAATACCAACCTTCTTTCATATTTAGTTCTCGCCGGAAATCAATAACCGATTTACAGGTAAATAGATCTAATGTTGTATTGTTAACCAAAATGTTGATTCCTATCCAATTAGGAGCATTTATTACTTTTGCAAAATATTCAGGATATCCGTTTTTCCACCAGCCCACACGTGTTTTATCTGGATAATAAACTCCTGCAATATAACTTCCTTGAAATGTAGGTCCAGAATAATGTTCTTCAAAATTAGCACGCTGTCCCATAGCACCATTACCTATGCTAAAAAGGCTTTCAGATGCTTTAACACGACCTGCCTCAAACCCTTCTTCTATTATCGACCAATTATGAGGTTTTAAATAATCTTGATTCATTATTAGTTCAATATTTTTATTAAAAATTCTGATTTAATTTCATTCATATCTTTGAATACGTAGTTTGCTTCATGTAAAACTTCCCTACATCCGATACCAATACTTAACATTTTTGCCTTATTAGCAGCTTGAATTCCGGCAATGGCATCTTCAACAACAATACAATTTTCAGGAGCTGTTTTTAGTTTACTAGCTCCAATTAAAAAAACTTCAGGATCTGGTTTAGCCTTTGAAACATCATTACCATCAACAAGAGCAGAAAAACGATCTAATAGGTCTACCTTTTCTAAAATTAATGATGCGTTCTTACTTGCAGAACCCAAGGCATATTTCACACCTTTTTTATCTAAAAAATCTAATACCCTAATTACCCCCGGTAATATTTCATCAGAAGTCATTTTATTTACATACTCGAGGTATTCGTTGTTTTTTACATCCAGCAATGCTTTTATTTTATCCTCAGACAAATTTATATTTCCTAATTCCAGTAATATCTCAAGAGATTTTACACGACTCACTCCCTTTAAATGCTCATTTTGTTCTTCAGTAAAATCAAATCCCAAAGAATTAGCCAAATTTCTCCATGCTAAATAATGATACTTTGCTGTATCAACAATAACACCGTCGAGATCAAATAAAAATACTTTACTATTCATTCTTTTATTCAGTTACGGTGTCATTTATGGTTAATGATATTAATCCAGCCAAAATCATTGAAATACCTCCAATAAATAGTGCATAAATAGGTTGATTATCAAAGAATTTTGAAACTAAAAATCCTAAAATAGAGGCCGCTACCAATTGAGGGATAACAATAAAGAAGTTAAACACCCCCATAAAATATCCCATTTTTGAAGCAGGTAATGAACCAGACAGCATTGCATATGGAATTGACAAAATGCTCGCCCAGGCAATACCAACGCCTATCATAGGCAGCCATTCTATAGTAAATGTTGTAGGATCACTAATAAAATAAATTGACATTAAACCTAAACCTCCAGCTACTAAAGCCAAAAAGTGAGTGAACTTTCTACTCGTTTTCTTAGCAATAACCGGTAATAAGAAGGCAACTAATGCGGCAATAATGTTGTAATTGGCAAACATTTCACCAACTTGATTTGCGCCATTATTATAAGCAATAGAAGTTGTATCTGAGGTGTTGTATATATGTTCAGTAACTGCAGGCGTCATATAAATCCACATAGAGAATAAGGCAAACCATGAAAAAAACTGAACCCATGCCAATTGTTTCATTACTTTAGGCATAGATTGAAAATCATTCATTATAGTTACAAAGCCACTCTCTGATTTATTATTTTTTTGCATCCAACCAGAAATTATCAAGGCAAAGCCACCAAGACCTATAAGACCTATTGTAAGTACATACAGATCTTTTTTAAGATTGAAATAATAGATCAAATACGTTGCTAGCATTCCAATTAAGAAAGCGATAATACCCATTTTAAAGTGTGAATTTCCATTTGAAATATACCATTCTGAAGATCGTCCTTGATTTACAAACTGTTCTTTTTCAGAATCTTCAAAAGCTTTCATTTCTTCTGGCGAGTACTCTTTAGATCTTAAAACTGTCCATAACACTGCCGTAAAAAATATAGCACCACCAATATAAAACGAGTATTTTACAGAATCAGGAATAATACCTTCCGGAGCGGTATTGGCTACACCAATATAGGTTAGCATTAAAGGGAGTTTAGACGCTACATAAGCTCCAATACCAATAAAAAAACTTTGCATAGCAAAACCCTTAGTACGTTGTGAGTCTGGAAGCTTATCACCTACAAACGCTCTAAAAGGTTCCATCGAAACATTAATGGAAGCATCCATGATCCAAAGCATACCAGCAGCAAACCATAGTACAGGGGAATTTGGCATAATAAATAATGCTGATGAGGCTAGGATTGCGCCAACAAGAAAATACGGTCGACGACGTCCTAATTTAGGATGCCATGTTCTATCGCTAAAATAACCAATTATAGGTTGTATAATTAAACCCGTTAACGGTGCAGCAACCCATAGGATTGGTATGTCTTCAATTTCGGCTCCAAGCGTTTGAAAAATTCTACTAACATTTGCGTTTTGTAATGCAAACCCCATTTGAATTCCTAAAAATCCAAAGCTCATATTCCATATCTCCCAGAAACCTAATTTCTGTTTTTTCATGATAATAATTTTAAAATAATGATTTAAGCCAAAATTACATTTGTTTATTTGTGCGGTGTAAAATAAGAAGTATAAAACTTAGTTTTTATCTTGTAAAGATAAATATATATAATTACAATTTAACTTTCTGAAAGCCAATAACATTCAAAGTTTTTAACACGAAAACGATTTAGTATCGCGTCATGCATTAATATTATTATTATAAAATTACTGAGTGTTTAAAATTCTTTGAGACTTTTTGTAGAGCTCCTAATTTTTAAATTGGTAGATATTACCTTGCTCTCAAATTGATAATCAGAATTTTCGTTTTCAATTCGATTAATTAATAATTCTACTGCTTGTTTTCCCATTTCAAAACTATGCTGTACTAAGGCTGTAAGTGGTGGAGATGAATATTTAGATATCAAACCATCAGTAAATGTTATTACACTAACATCCTGTGGGATTTTAAGACCTTTATTTATAGCAATTTGCATAGCAGTACTAGCAAATATTTCGCCATTAACGGCCAAGATTGCATCGGGATATTTATCCTTATCATTAAATAAACTTTCTAATGGTTTATGAATGTTCTTATCATCATCAAATTCAATAATTAGATCGTCATTCATTTCAATATTATGTTTATTTAAAGCTTTAACATATCCTTTTGTTCTTAATGATCCAATTTTAACATATTCAGGCATTGTTAAAAGAGCTATTCTTTTACAGCCGGTCTTTATTAAATATTCGGTAGCATTAAAAGCGCCCCCCTCATCGTTGATGGAAACCATATCACATTGAATATCTTCAATTATGTTGTCAAATAAAACTATTGGAAATTTCTCATCAATTAATTTTTTAATATGATCATAATTACCTTTCTCATAAGTGTCTTGTGTTACTGATATTATAATACCGTCAACACTGCCTTCTAATAATGTTTCAATACTTAATACTTCTTTTTCAAACGAGTCATTTGATAGACATACCATAACATTATATCCCTTTTCGTTCGCGTAATTTTCAATACCACGCAGAACGTCAGAAAAAAAATAATGAACAATCTTAGGTACTATAACACCCAAAATAAGCGTTTTTTGACTTCTTAATTTTAAGGCTAATTTGTTAGGTCTATAATTTTGAAAATTAGCGTATGCTTTTATTCTCTCACGCACTTCTTTGCTAATCTCATGATTGTCTTTTAACGCTTTAGAAACTGTTGATATAGATACACCAAGTTCTTTCGCAATATTTTTTAATGTAATCCTTTGCTTCACGGTTTTTAATATTTCACTTGAAATGAATGAAGGTTCAACTTACTCAAATTCAAATATACGCCAATTAAAAATTATATCTAATGCATTGATTAATCTGGTAAATATTGATAATAAATAAAATAATTAGCATTTTTATGAATCATTAAAAAGGCTATTTAAATAAGTGCAAGCTGTCTTTAAATTTTTAATTTAGCCTTATGAAAAAACTTTTACTATTATTCATTGTTTTATTAAGTAGTTATAGCTTCTCACAAGT
>CAZJCZ010000057.1:0-4766 GCA_964544575.1 uncultured Flavobacteriaceae bacterium
CATGGGCCTAAAGGAGGTGATGAAATTAACATAATAAAGGCTGGTAAAAATTATGGCTGGCCTTTAATAAGCTATGGCATAAACTATAACGGTACAACCTTTACAGAGAATACTTCACTTCCAGGTATGGAACAACCATTACATTACTGGGTCCCTTCAATTGCACCAAGTGGTATGACATTTGTAACCGGTGATATATACCCGGATTGGAAAGGTAATTTATTAGTTGGGTCCTTGAAGTTTCAGTATTTAAATCGTTGTGTCTTGAGCAATAATAAAGTCATCGAGGAAGAAAAACTGATTGAAGATCTTGGCCGGGTTCGTACTATTCGACAAGGTCCGGATGGTTATATATATGTTGGAGTAGAAAATGTTGGCATAGTTAAAATTATTCCGAAGAAATAGTATTAAATTTGTATCATAATAATTAATACAAGTTGTCATGCTTATTATTGGAATAGCCGGAGGTACAGGAAGTGGGAAAACCACCGTAGTAAATCAAATCTTAAATGAATTACCGGAAGAAGAGGTTACCGTGATTTCTCAAGATTCCTACTATAAAGCTACCGATAAATTATCATATAGTGAACGTACCAAAATTAATTTTGACCACCCAAGAGCTATTGATTTTGATCTAATGGTTCAGCATTTAGGAGAACTTAAAAAAAGCCTTGTTGTTGATCAACCGGTTTATTCTTTTGCAACCCATAATAGAACAAAAGACATCATAAAAACCCATCCTAGTAAAGTATTAATAGTCGAAGGCATTTTAATTTTTACCAACCAGGAACTACGCGATTTGATCGATATTAAAGTATATGTTCATGCAGATCCTGATGAACGATTAATACGCAGGATGAGAAGAGATATACAAGAACGAGGTAGAGACATGGATGAAGTTTTACAGCGGTATCAACAGACATTAAAACCGATGCATGAGCAATTTATTGAGCCGAGCAAAATGTATGCTGATATCATTATTCCAAATGACAGGTATAATACGGTCGCCATTGACATTGTACGTACAGTTATTAGCCAAAAATTATAAGATCTCATATGACCTTTAAACAATTTCGCAATAATAAAGTTGTTAAGTTTTTCAGCAATAGATATGTGATTATTTTATTACTTTTTTTAATATGGATGCTATTTATTGATGAAAATTCATATATAAATCATCGCGAGTTAGATAAAGAAATTGATAAGCTGGAAAAATCAAACGAGTACTACCGAAGTGAAATGGAACATGATAAAAAGATCATCAAAAATTTGGAAGATCCTGATTCGCTTGAGAAATTTGCTAGAGAAGAGTATAAAATGAAGCGTAAAGATGAAGATATTTATATTATCGAATTCGATTCAATTGATAAGTAAAGTATGAGTGATTCTTTGTTTAATGAATTTCAAGAAGTTTCTGCTAAAGAATGGAAGCAAAAGATTCAGGTTGATCTGAAAGGAGCTGATTATAATGAAACACTTTTATGGAAGACAAATGAAGGGATTACGGTAAAACCTTTTTACCATAAAGATGAATTATTGAAATTACCCATTGTAAATCATAAAAAAGATTTTGCAATTTGTCAGTCCATATTTGTTTCGGAAGAACAAACGGCGAATTTTTTGGCTAAAGATGCATTACGAAGAGGGGCAACATCTATACAATTTGAAGCAAATGAGCCTTTTGATTTAGATTTATTACTTGATAAAATTAATATTGCTTCGAATGGAGCTCTCCACTTCAAACTCAACTTTTTATCTGAAAGCTTTTTACTGGACCTTGTCAAACATATTGAAGATCAAAGAGCATTTATTAATATTGACCTTATAGGTAGCCTGGCAAGTTCAGGTAACTGGTTTTTTGACCTTAAAAAGGATCATGCAATATTAGAGCATGTCAATAAGAAGACTCCTTCGAATGTATCACTACTTTCAGTAGATGCCGGAATCTATCAAAATGCAGGTGCAAATGCAATTCAACAAGTAGCCTATGCATTGGCACATGCTAACGAATATTTGAATCATTTTGATGGTGAAGGATCGCTTAACAATATTCAATTTCACTTCGCAGTAGGAGGGAACTATTTTTTTGAAATAGCCAAATTAAGAGCATTTCGCTATTTATGGGATGTAATTATTGGGGAGTATGGAGTCAATACAGAAGTACAACTATTTGTTCAGCCAAGTTTGAGGAATAAAACTTTGTATGATTATAATGTGAATCTCTTGCGCACAACAACGGAATGTATGAGTGCTATATTAGGAGGAGCTGATACTATTTCAAATATATCTTATGATAGTTTTTATCATAAAAAGAATGAATTTGGTGAGCGAATTGCCCGTAATCAATTAATTATTTTAAAGCAAGAAAGTTATTTAAATGAGGCCACTAATGCAGCAGAGGGGTCCTATTATATCGAAACTTTATCACAACAGATAGCAGAAAAAGCTTTAGAATTGTTCAAGGGCATAGAAAGATCTGGTGGTTTTTTAAAACAGTTATTTGAAGGTACCATACAGCGTAAAATTGAGGAGAGTGCTCAAAAGGAACAAGGACAGTTTGATAAAGGGGAAAAGGTGTTATTAGGAACTAACAAATACCCTAGTACTAATGATAAAATGAAAGATGAATTAGAATTGTATCCCTTTGTAAAAACTAAACCCAGACAAACAGTTATTGTTCCAATAATTGCAAGGCGATTGTCTGAAAAGCTTGAACAAGAACGAATAGATAAAGAAGATGTCTAGAAAAAATCTTCAACATATTAGTCTAAATACTAAAGGGCAAAGTTATAAAACCAAAAGTTTTGACCATGAAAATTTTGTAGCAGGATTACAACCATTTTTACGTGGACCATATTCAACAATGTATGTACGGCGACCATGGACAATACGTCAGTATGCAGGTTTTTCAACTGCCGAAGAAAGTAATGCCTTTTATAGAAGAAATTTGGATGCTGGCCAAAAAGGGTTGTCTGTTGCCTTCGATCTAGCTACACATAGGGGTTATGATTCAGATCACGAGCGTGTACAAGGCGATGTTGGTAAAGCTGGCGTAGCCATAGATTCGGTTGAAGACATGAAAATACTATTTGACAAGATTCCTCTAGATGAAATGTCGGTTTCAATGACAATGAATGGAGCAGTATTGCCAATATTGGCATTTTATATAGTGGCGGCAGAAGAGCAAGGTGTCACTGCCGAAAAACTTTCGGGGACCATTCAAAATGATATTTTAAAGGAATTTATGGTCCGTAATACCTATATATATCCTCCGGCACCTTCAATGGCTATTGTGGCTGATATATTTAAATATACCAGCAAGTACATGCCAAAATTCAATTCTATCTCAATATCAGGATATCATATGCAAGAAGCCGGTGCTACACCCGAAATTGAGTTGGCGTATACCTTGGCAGACGGATTAGAATATATTCGAACCGGTATTCAGGCAGGAATGGATATTGATAGTTTTGCTCCGCGCTTATCTTTCTTTTGGGCTATTGGGATGAATCATTTTCAGGAGATTGCAAAAATGCGAGCTGGTAGGATGTTATGGGCGAAAATAGTGAAACAATTCAAGCCTAAAAATCAAAAATCTTTAGCCTTGCGCACTCATTGTCAAACTAGTGGTTGGAGTTTAACAGCTCAGGATCCGTTTAATAATGTAGCTCGGACAGCAATTGAAGCCATGGCGGCGGCTTTTGGCGGCACACAAAGTTTACATACCAATGCCTTGGATGAGGCCATAGCATTACCAACTGACTTTTCTGCACGCATTGCTAGAAATACTCAAATTTATATTCAAGAGGAAACCAAGATCACAAAAACAGTTGATCCTTGGGGTGGATCTTTTTATGTAGAAGAACTCACTGATACTATTGCCAAAAAAGCATGGCAGTTGATTGAGGAAGTAGAGGAACTTGGCGGTATGACAAAGGCTATCGAACAAGGTATTCCTAAAATGAGAATTGAAGAGGCTGCAGCAATAAAACAGGCTAGAATTGATAGTGGTCAGGATATTATTGTAGGGGTAAATAAATATCAGTTAAAACATGAAGATCCGCTGAATATTTTAGAAGTGGATAATGATGCAGTACGCACTTCTCAAATTAAAAGACTGACTAAGCTTAAGGTAGAACGAAATGCCGTTAAGGTAAAAGAATGTTTAAATAATTTAAGTATTTATGCAAAATCAGGTGATGGAAATTTATTAGATTTGGCAGTAAAAGCGGCTCGCGAACGTGCAACTTTGGGTGAAATTTCCGATGCCTTAGAGGTTGTATTCGGGCGTTATAAAGCCACTATTAATTCAATTTCCGGGGTGTATAGTAAAGAAATAAAAGAAGACAAAATTTTTAAAAAAGCAACTGAATTAGCAGATAAATTTGCTGAACTTGAAGGCCGAAGACCCCGTATAATGGTAGCTAAAATGGGTCAGGATGGTCATGACCGAGGCGCGAAAGTTGTTGCAACGAGTTTTGCAGATCTTGGTTTTGATGTTGATATTGGTCCTTTGTTTCAAACTCCAAAAGAAGCAGCTAAACAAGCTATGGAAAATGATGTCCATGTTCTAGGGGTTTCGTCCTTGGCAGCCGGACATAAAACCTTAGTACCTCAAGTGCTAGAAGAATTAAAAAATTATGGAAGAGAAGATATAATGGTTATTGCAGGAGGAGTTATACCACCACAAGATTATCAGTTTTTATTTGATTCAGGTGTTGTGGGTGTTTTTGGGCCAGGAACAAAAATTTCCAAAGCGGCCATTG
>CAZJCZ010000057.1:4866-12740 GCA_964544575.1 uncultured Flavobacteriaceae bacterium
TCTATACCATCTTCGCGCGAACCTTTGAGCATATCGGCCAATATTTTTTTGTAATCATCAGAATCAAGACCCTCTTTTTCCTGGGCCATTTCTAAATATTGTTGATTGTAAAATTCCATTTCAATGGAATCTTTTTTATTGAAAGCGATCAATTCTTCCAAATTTTTAATTTTCGCATCAGGACCTAAGGATCTAAAATAATTATTTAAACCATCTTTATATTCGTATAACATTACCTGAAAAGATAGACCACCAATATTACCCTCTGTAATCTTGTCTATTTCTATGACCTCGGCACCTTGACTTTTTATAAAGGCAACAGCTTGGTTAAAAACAGTATCTACCTTATAATGCCTACCTAAAGGGCCTGTATATATACCTATTCTTTTTCCTTTTAAGCCATCAGCCTTTAAGTATTGAGTATAGTCTTTCTGCATATTGGCATCATTTAACAAGGTCTTGGTGTCAGTAGAGTCAACTCCCGTTAAGGCCCCTAAACAAATGGCAGCATCGGTTACAGTCCTAGCCATAGGACCCGCAGTATCTTGTGTAAATGAAATAGGAATAATACCAGACCTGCTCACCAGACCTACGGTAGGTTTAATACCAACAATACCATTGGCAGTGGCCGGACAAACTACAGAACCATTGGTTTCTGTACCAATGGCAATTACCGTTAGGTTGGCTGAGGCAGCTACACCTGAACCCGAACTTGATCCGCAGGGATTTCTATCTAATATATATGGGTTTTTAGTTTGTCCATTGATACCACTCCAACCACTTGAAGACATATCACCTCGAAAATTTGCCCATTCACTTAAATTAGCTTTTGCCAGAATAACAGCTCCTGCCTCTCGTAATTGTTTAACGACAAAACTATCTTCTAACGGTTTAGACCCTTCTAAGGCTCTTGAACCCGCAGTGGTAAACATATTGTCATGGGTATCAATATTGTCTTTAATAATTACCGGAATACCATGCATGGCCCCTCTTGATTTGCCCTCCTTCAATTCGTTGTCTAGCTGTTCTGCTATATTAAGTGCATCAGGATTTACTTGAATAATTGCGTTGAGTTTTGGTCCTTTTTGATCGATGTCTTGAATGCGATCCAGATAACTTTGTACAACTTCAGTAATTGTAAAATCTCCATTGGTATATCCTTCTTGTAATTCAGTAATAGTTATTTCTTCAAACTGAAAATCTGTATTAGATGTGATATCATCCGATTCCTTTTTACATGAGCTTAATAATATTAGAACAAAAAAGAGTATGAAAGTGTTGAGTAGTTGAAAGGTCTGATTTGTTTTCATATTGAGATAGTTTAATTCTGTGGATTAAAGATAATTAATTTTAGTATGTGATGATCCGAAAATTAACTTGATTTGGTATTATTGCAGGCTATCTATTTGCTTTAATAGCTCCTCCGAAAATTCATTCAACACCTTCCACTTATGGACACAGACGGTATCATGTTCTTCTTGCCATTTGGCATAGGTGCCATAGTCATCTACTTCATGACTACTTATCCATTCAGCTTTTTTACCAAATAATGATCGCTCAAAATCTTGAACACCGCATATGGTGCAAACTTTATGTACTGTTTTGCTAGATAAGATCAATACCAATAATAATCCGAAAAAGAGAATGATTAGTCGCTTAGTATTAATTTTCAATAGATTTATCTTTTTAAAGAGGAACTTTAAAGATAATCATTTAATAGAAATTTGATTTCAAAAACATATTATCTAATTCCATTAATGGTTTTTACCATTTTTTCCAAATCTTTTTGGGTCATCTGATGTTTAGAAGTTTTCATAGAGGTGCCTAAAGAACCTCCCAAACCAATTTTTGATGGACTAACAAATGCCTTAACTTCTCCGTTTGTTGCATCTATTAAATATTGAACATGCATTAATTTCGCAGTTTTGACAGGTCTGCTTACACCTGATAATTGTCCTACTGGAAGAATTTTTAAATAGACTTTATCAGGTTCATTATTTAAAATGGCTTTATCAATTTCTTCTTTTGAAGTTACTCTGTGATGAAATGGATAAACCATGTTTGCCGCATTAACTATCTCTGGTGCCAAATTATCTTTGTCAAACAACACGATTTTTTCTCTTACCTCATGAGCGTTATTATTCATTTCTTGCATCAATTTTGTTCTTGATTTTTTATCTTCTGTAGTTAACAGCCTTTTCCTCAAATAATTTTGTATTTGTTGAGAAATAAACTTAGCATCAGCTTCATTTAGGGTATGAGCAGTATACATTAAAGTATGAACAGGTTTATTAGATCCCGTAAGAAATATGGCATAAGAATGTGTTGTAATTGTACCTTGTAGTCTTAGTAACGAACTGTCAGTATCCCCTTTCTGGACAACCTTAGTAAAATAGGAGAACTTGCCCTTTTTGTCTTTTGTATTATATATATCCAGGCTATCTTCCTCAATAAATTTTATTTCCTCAGTAAATTCCCAGCTGTTAGTGAATGCTTTTTTTAAAGCGTCGTTATATTGATTAATTTGTGCATAGTATTGTTCGAGTGCTCCATTATCTTTTTTGGATAGCCTTTTAACGGTCTTTTTATTCTTAGATTCCAATAATACTAAAAGGGGTGCCTCTTTGATGTTTTTTACATCTTCTAACTTTCCATAACCAAATTGAGCGTTGGCAACATTTAAGGTTGTCAATAATATGATACTAATTAAAATTTTCTTTTTCATTTTTTACAATATTATGCCTCGTCAATAAAGCAGTGCAGTACTGTTACTAAACGTAAAACGTAGTATAAGGCTGTAAATTGTAGTATTTAATCCTGTAGGGCAAATACTCTTTTCAAAAGATCAGTAGTTCGTGAAGACATCTTGGTTCGGATTTCTTTTTCTTCAACGCTGATCATAGTATAAACACCCTTTAATGCCTCACCAGTGACATAGTCGGTTAGGTCAGGGTTCACTTTTTGCACAAAAGGAATCGTGTTGTATTTATTGATGAGGTTTTTCCAAATTTGATCAGCACCAACTTTTGTGAACGAATGTTCAATCACCGGGCTAAATTTATCATACAGAGCATTAGAAGTACGACTTTTCAAATATTCGGTTGCTGCGTTATCTGTTCCTAATAAAATATCCTTAGCATCTACAAAGGTGATACCTTTAATAGCGTCTACGAATATAGGGGTAGCTTCCTTAACAGCGTCCTCGGCAGCTCTGTTCAAGACTTTTAAACCTTGGTCAGCTAAATTGCCCAATCCAATATCTCTTAATGTTTTATCAACTTTTTGAAGCTCATCAGGCAAACCAATTTTTACCAATTCATTTTTAAAAAAACCATCTTCCATAGTTAATTTAATTACTTGTTTGTCAATACCATTATCCAATGCTTGACGTAATCCGGCCGCAATTTCTTCATTGCTTAGGGTACCAGGAAATTGATTAACTACTTGTTGTAATTCAGCACATGAACTTGAAAAAAGTAAGCTTATGATCATGAAAATATTTGAAAATTTCATTGGTTATATTTTATTATATAATAAGGATTGTAAAGTTAGTAAGAAATAGGGCCAATATTAAATGTTTATAAACAATCTTGCTATTATATAAATATAATCCCTAAATTTCCGACCTAATATTAGTTACATAGCCATATGGATTTTACCAATCCCCTCGTTTATGGAGTTCCTTGTTTTTTAGCCTTTATTTTACTGGAACTTACTTATAGCAAGCACGATCATAATCACAAAAATTTATATAATTGGAAAGACCTTGGCGCCAGCCTGACTATGGGAGTGGGCTCTGTGGTTATTGCTCCATTGATTAAAACCATTTCTGCCATTGTACTTTTTACTTTTGTCTATGAACTATTTAACCCATTAGTTGATGGGGTTCGCATGAATGTTATGGGATGGCAGTCATTTGGCTATGCCTGGTATATTTGGATCATTTGCCAAGTGTTAGATGATTTTTCTTATTATTGGTTTCACCGGCAAAATCACATGGTACGATTTTTTTGGGCAGCACATATTGTTCATCATTCTTCTGATAATTTTAATTTAGGTACCGCGGTTCGAAATGGATGGTTTACCATTTTATATAAAGCATTATTTTATATGTGGATACCGGCCATTGGTTTTCCACCGGAAATGTTAGTTGTATGTCTAGGAATTGAGGCCATATGGCAGTTTCAGTTACATTCAGTATATATTCCCAAATTGGGATTCATTGAGAAGATATTTAATACCCATACGATGCATCAGGTACATCACGCGAAGAATATAGAATATATGGATAAGAATCACGGTGGCTTCTTGAATATATTTGATAAGATCTTTGGTACATGGAAAGAATTAGATGATAACATAGAAGTCCAATATGGAGTAACCCATGCACCTGATTCTTATAATCCATGGGTGATCTTAACCCATGAGTATAAAGACATTTGGAATGACACTAAGAAGTCTAAAAACTGGTACCATAAATTCATGTATGTATTCGGTCAACCAGGTTGGAGTCATGACGGCAGCACCATTACAGTCAAACAGATGCAAGGTGAATTTTCAAAAGGAAAAAGAAAGAAGAAAAAGGCAAAATTTAAAATTGTACAAAAAGCATCTTAAAATTCAATCTAATAAAGTGATGCTCACATTAAACTTTACGCAATTAATTTAATTCCGTTTGATTCAATAATAATTTTTCGTTGTTTGTATAAGGCACCTACAGATCTTTTAAAGGCTTTTTTGCTAATGCCAAATAACTCATAAATTTCGTCTGGAGCGCTCTTGTCTGTGATAGGTAAATAGCCATTGTTATCTGCTAAAAATTTTATTATGAGTTCACTATTTGGATCGATAACATTTTTGAATCCGGTAGGTTGTAAAGTAATATCCAATTTATTGTCATCACGGATTTTCTTTACATAACCTTTTCTTTTATCACCAATATTGAGGTCTGTAAAAATTTCATTTTCAAAAATAAGGCCTAGATGTTCGTAGTTGACAATAACATTATAGCCAAGATCAGATTGTCGATAAATCATAACGTCAACTTTATCGCCTTCTTTAACGGTGATATGTATATTTTGGAGTTGTTTTTCAATTTGAGTACTGGCAAAAAGGCGG
Organism: uncultured Flavobacteriaceae bacterium; assembly: GCA_964544575.1. GTDB lineage: Bacteria > Bacteroidota > Bacteroidia > Flavobacteriales > Flavobacteriaceae > Aureibaculum. The sequence goes on from CAZJCZ010000057.1 coordinate 9,985, forward strand.
TCTTTTTCATCTATATCTAAATAGACTAGATACCATTTACCAATTACCATGTCTTTTTGCTGTTCTTTATAAGGCACCAATAAATTTGTTGCCAAACCCCAATCTAAAAATGCACCAACAGGAGTCATATCGGTTACTTTTAACAAAGCAAATTCATGCAATTGTATTTTAGCGATGAGCGTAGTAGCTATTTTATTATCAGCTTTATCTGAGTATACAAAAACGGCAATAGGATCGCCAATGTTAAAGTTCTTTGGGCATTCTTTGGTAGGTAATAATATTTTTTCACCCTCTGTATCTTCCAAGAACAAACCAAGAGAGGTTTGTTCTAATATTTTTAATTCATTGTATTCTCCTACTGCTATCACGGCTCTGAATTTTTACAAAAGTACTTCTTAATTGCTAAAATTTCTTATGTAATCTATATTCTTTATTGCTGCCTGGTCGTAGTTATTCTCTTAAAGGCGGGTTGCTAAAATTTGAAGTTTGAGAGAATTTTAGAAGTCTAAACTAATCGTTTTTAACCCATTTACCATTTTTGGATTCACCTAAAACTTCAACCTCTTTAATTTTTTTATATTCTTTGATAGCTTCCAACATCTGTGCTTTCGTATCTCTTCGAATTTTTATTCCTGATTTTGCACCTTTGTTTCTAATTTCAATATAAAATCCATCTCTTAGATCCTTTGGTTTTGTAGAAGGTCTTCCCATAATATAACTTAGACTAATGTCTTTTTTTAGTATTTAATGCGACAAATATAGTAATTTAATCATACTGTGCTCTCATTTCCTCATTTGTTAGGGTAGGTGCTATTATTTTTTCCCATTCTTTTGTGTTCCACGTATCTAATTTTTTATGTGTAAGAAAGTATTTTTGAGGAATCGGATGAGTTCCTATCACGACCGGTACTTTGTATTTTACCTCAATAAATTCTTTAAAATGTGAAATATAAGGACAAGGAGGATACCCTACAACAAAACCTGTTGCAAAATGAATAGCTTCTGCTCCGTTTTTTAATATCTCTTCCGGGGCATACTCAATATTGTGGCCCGGACAACCACCGCAACTAGTATATCCAACGATCTCTAGAGGTTTGTTTTTGCTATAAATATTGAAAGCACCCTCTCTGTTTTGCATTGCTCTGAAACATTTTCCTCCAGCACAACTTTTATAACGATCACAAATAATAATTCCTATTTTCATTTTGGGTGCTTTTAACATTTGATTATTTAATATTGCATATAATTCCGTAGATATTTCGTGATGAATTTTGTTTTGAAGTTCTAAACATTTTCCCTAATGGTTACATTGATGGCCATGACCTTGATGATGTTCATGTTGTAAACAACTTTCACCGCTATCAATAATTTGGCCGTTAAGATATTGTTTTATAATTTCTTCAACATTGCCAGTACAACCTGATATTACTTGAATATTCCATTTGTTAAGCACATTGATGGCCCCTGCACCAATTCCACCGGCCAACATTATACTGACACCACTTTCTGATAAAACGTTCGCTATATTTGATTTACACCCGCATCCTTGCTCAGATTCTATTGATTGTATACTGATTATTTCATTTTGTTCAGAAATAGTGTAAACTCCGTAAAATTCACAGTGACCAAAATGGTCTTCTATTTGATTGCTTGTCGTAACTGGAATCGCTATTTTTCTCATTGTTAAGAAATTAAAATGTTAGATATTTTTATTTTGTTGTAACCTTTTGCCTTTTCCATTGCCGTTATGTTTGAATATTTCATTACCGAGTTCCATTATTTCTTTGCTCTCGGTTTCAGTTTTTCGGCATTTCCCTAGTTTTTTTCCTGTTTTAGGCCCTAAACCTTCAGGACCCTTGTGATCTAAATGTGGCATAACTCTATTATTTAAATTTATTAATTCGCTATCAGTATAGTCAGTGCATTTTTCACATTTTATTTGATTATCCAATGCTTCAATTAAATTGTGACATTTTCTACATCGATACCAGTCTTGATCAAGCTCATAATTACCGCCTTCAAATTCTATAGCTTTTCCTTCAATTAAAGCTTGAGCAATATTTTTTAGAGCCTTATTATAAATACGTGTTAACGTAGGTCTAGATATATTCATAAGTGCTGCAGCCTTGTCTTGAGGAAGCTTATTATACGTAACTAGCCTAATACTTTCGTATTCTTCGAATGTTAACTTAATCTTTTCAATTTTACATAATGGTATACCAAAAGGCTTAAAACCTTTCATGAGTGGAGGCTGACAAATTTTTCTATTTTTCTCAGGTCTTGCCATTACTTATTATTATTTGCATAATATTTAACAAAGATAATGAACGTACGTTCATAATAAAAATATTTTTATAAATTTGTACAAAATTAATTCACTATGGATTCAAGGGTTAAAAAATCAGAAACAAGACAGTTTAGGATCATTTTTCCAAAAAATTTAAATGACCAAGGTACTTTGTTCGGTGGTATGGCCATGCAATGGATGGATGAGGTGGCCTATATTACCGCTACCCGATTTGCAAAAAAGAAAATGGTTACAGTTTCATCTGAGAAAGTTCAGTTTTTATTGCCTATTAAATCTGGTACAATTGCCGAAATAGTAGGTAAAGTGAGCAAAGTGAAAAATGTAACGATTGAAATACGTGTAGAAATTTACCTGGAAGAAATGTATTCCGATTTGAGACAAAAAGTTGTTGAAGCCTCATTTACTTTTGCCGCCATCAATAACTTTAATAAACCCATACCTATTATAT
>CAZJCZ010000058.1:0-2426 GCA_964544575.1 uncultured Flavobacteriaceae bacterium
TTGGGTCATGTATCCTTGATTCAAACCAATACGAACAGAAATGATGACAATGGCGCCTGGAATTATAACATCCATGAAAAAGCAAGTGAACAGACCATAGATTGGGATCAGTTTTTGGGTTCGGCTCCTAAAGTTCCGTTCAATAAGCAACACTTTTTTAGATGGCGGAAATGGTGGGCATACGGATCAGGGTTGTCTGGCGATCTGTTAAGTCATGATTATGACCGTTTGAATTGCGTATTAAACATGGGAATTCCAGATTCTATAACCGCTTCAGGAGGTATTTATACCCATATTGACGGGCGTAACGTACCTGATGTTTTACAAGTGAACATGGAGTTTCCCGGTTTTAGTACAGGTAGTAGCCAGAAAAAAGGAAAAGAAAAAGGTATGACCTTTGTATACAGTGCTACATTGGGTAACGGATTTAACCGCCCTACCATACTTATGGGGCATGATGGTACCATGGAACTGGGTAACAGATTAACTATTTGGCCTGACGGTCAATCTACGAAGTATGCTGAAATGATCAAAGCAGGAAAGATGAAACCATCTATTCCTATTTTTCAATATGATCCGGGTGCTAATGTTCCCGATGCTGTTTCTTCAGCAACATCTCAATATTTTGCTGATAAAGGATTGATGTGGACCTATATTGATGGTGTCAGAGTAGATTCTACCTTTTTGCATCTGCGAGAATGGTTGAGTGTAATTAAAAATGGAGGAAATTTAAGTTGTGGTATTAAAGAAGGGTTTGAAGAAGCCATTACTTCTCATATGACCGGAATTTCTTATAAATTAGGAAGAAAGATTGAATGGGATCAGAATGAGCAGGTTCTTAAACCAATAGAAGGCATTGATTTTGATGCCGTATTGCTTTCGAATGCATAATTAATTAGCGTATAAATACGAGCCGATACATTCGAATATAAATATCGGTTCACATTAGAAATATGCTATTTTAAGGAGGTTTTATTTTTTTACCCCAACAGAAACGGCAGCGTTTCCTTCACCAGACATTATGGAGACAATAATATTGTCTTTTTCTGCTGCAAGATGACCACCAGCTCCGACGGTTGTTACAAAATTGATCTTAAAGCCTTTACTTTTCAGGTCAGCTTTATATTTTTCGATTGCAGAACCAGGTACTTCTTCAAAAATTACAACCCAATTGTTAGAGTCATCCATGTTTTGGGTAGTCACATTCACAATATTACCATGATCAAATTGAGGGATATCGTCAGGGATGTCTTTAGGCCATATTTTAATAGTGGCATCAGAAGTAAAAGTGCCTTCATCCGTCTTAATCGTTATTTTTTCATCATCGATGTCTACCGAGGCATCATCACCCAAAGATTTTTCAATCATTTTTTCACTTGATTTTTCCGCTGCTTTTTTACAGGAATAAAAAGTAGTTAGTAAGCTCATTGCAAGTAATACTAAGAATACTCGCATATAATTAAGTGTTGTTAAATTTTTCATAGGATTAATTATTAAGGTATTACAAGTCATTTTGTAAGGGATCTATTTTAAAGTATCTAAGTTAGTTAGTCAATAAATTTGCTACAATGATATATATCATTGACAAAAAAGCAGCAAAATCCTATCTTTCATAATTACTGATAAATCAATAAAAATTGCGCTATGAAAACACTACAAAAAAAGGAAATTCATGAGAGATCATTTGAAGAGGTTCAGGACAATAAAGAAAGCGACCTGAAAATACTTGCTATTTGTGGGAGTCCCCGAAAAGGGAATACCTATAAAGTATTGAAATCTATCAAAGCAACCTATCCTAACATTGATATTAGGATCATGAGACTTTCAAAAATGAAATTGAAATCTTGTGAAGGAAATTATAATTGTGTACATGACGGAGAAGAGCATTGCCCTTTAAAAGATGACCGTGATAAGATCATTGAACAGATGCATGAGGCTGACGGGGTGATATTTGCCTCACCGGTATATATGAATTTTATATCTGCCTTGATGAAAAAATTGTTTGAGAGGATAGGGTATTTGAGCCATAGACCTTGTTTTTATGATAAACATGCCATGGTGCTATCTGTTTGTAAAGGTTTTGGAACCAAACCGGCAAATGAATACATGGAAAACATTGTGAATTCATTTGGTTTCAATGTGGTTACAAGTTTAGGACTTCAATTTTCGACGGATTCAGAAAAGGAATCGATCTACAATTTTAAACAAATGTTTGATGGCTTTAACACATTTACTTCAGGCATTAAAAAAGGCATTAAAAGCCAGCCCACTATTGCGAATCTGGTGATGTTTAACTTATTTAAATATGTTGCCGAAAACTATAAAGATAAATTTAAAGCAGATTATGTTTATTATAAGGATAAAACAGATTATCCGTATGACGGACAGATCAATGTCTTTAAAAAAATGCTAGCGAAGCGCTATGT
>CAZJCZ010000058.1:2526-8166 GCA_964544575.1 uncultured Flavobacteriaceae bacterium
TCATATCTTGCTCTGAAAGAATGACTTGTTCAGCTTGAAGGTTTTCTAAAATTCGTTTGGGATTCACAGATTTTGGAATGACCGCCATAGCTCTGTGCAAAGCCCAGCTGATCAATACCTGGGCAGGTGTTACATCATTTGAACTTGCTATTTTTGCAATGGTGCTATCGCCTAATAATTTAGGTTCCTCTGCTGCTTTAAAAATATCCGGTCTACCGAAAGAACCCAATGGGGAATAGGCTGTCAAATGAATTTCATGTTGCTTGCAATACGCAAACAGGTCTTCCTGCTGTAAGTAGGGGTGACACTCTACCTGATTCATTTCAGGTTTTAAGGTTGAGTTTTCAATTAATAAATTGAGATTTTTTATACCAAAATTAGAAACTCCAATATGTCTCGTAAGCCCCTCAGTTTTGACATCTTCCATGCCTTTCCAGGTTTCAGTCAGTGGAATTTCATCCAATGAAACCATATCTTTGGCTGATTGTGGAGACATCGAATCTTTCTTTAAAGCTACGGCCCAGTGTATCAGGTATAGGTCCAGATAATCTAATTGGAGATCTTTCAAGGATTGCTTTATGGCTGGCAGTACATCAGCTCTAGCATGTGCGTTGCTCCAGAGCTTTGAAGTAATCCACATTTCGGTTCTGGTTACTGTGCCATCTGCAAAACATTCTTTCAAAGCACGTCCTACTTCTTTTTCGTTACCATAAATACTGGCACAGTCAATATGCCTATAACCTTCTTTAATAGCTGTTTTTACAGCATTGTATACTTCACCAGGTTCTGATAGCCAGGTGCCCAAACCTAAGGCGGGCATCTTATCGTTGTTCTTAAATGTAAGTGTTCTCATGATATGTTTGTTTAGTTATTTTGCCAATAACGCGGCGCCTACAATACCAGCTTCGTTTTCGAATTGTGATGGAATTACAGGTACATCTACAGTGAGATATTTTTGATATTTATCTAATTTTTTACTGGCACCACCAGCCAAAATGATGAGGTCAGGTGAAAAAATGAATTCTATCAATTTTAAAAATTTATTAAAACGCTTACCCCATTCTTCATAGGTTAAATTGTTTCGTTTACGGGCCGAATCGGCTGCGTAATGTTCAATTCGTTTGTATTTTTTGTAGGGTAATACACCAAGCTCTACATTAGGGATCAATATTCCGTTGTGAAAAACACCTGATCCAAGTCCTGTACCAATCGTGATCAAAATTATAGTACCCATTTTACCTTTACCCGCACCGAAATGCATAGCAGCCAAACCAGCCACATCAGCGTCATTAGCTACTTTAAATTCGAGCCCAGTACGTTTGCTAAAGAGTTCATCTACCTGGGTTCCTCGCCAACTTTTGTGAATATTGCCACTGGATAATGCTTTACCATGTGATATGATAGCCGGGAAGCCACAGCCTACCTTGCCTTTCCAATTAAAATGCTCAACGAGTTCAGCGACTTCTTCAGCAACATCTTTTGGTTTGGCGCCTTTTGGTGTAGGAATACGATGTTTTTCTGAAACCAACTCCCCAGTTTCAACATTAACTATAGCTCCTTTAATACCGGTTCCACCGACATCTATTCCTAATACTTCCATAAGGTCATTATTTATTTTTAGATTCAACTACGAATTTTGCAAGAATATTTGAGTTATACAAGGACTGTGAATAAAAGGTGATAATATGTTATTGCTAGATAATATAGTCACATATTAACGAGTCTATTAAAAAATTAAATTCAGCACTGTAATGATTAAAAATCCTGTTAAAGATAAGATAGTGGTCATTACTGTCCATGATCTGAACGTTTGTTTTTCTGTCATCCCTAAAAACTGATTGACTAACCAAAAGCCACTATCATTTACATGGGATAGGATGGAGGCTCCGGCGGCAATAGCAATAACAATACTTGCCAATTCAAAATTTGATGCGTCTATACCCATAATTATAGGGGCTACCAATCCTGCCGAGGTAATCATTGCAACGGTTGCAGACCCTTGAATAATACGTACCAAAGCTGCAATTATAAACGAAAATAACAATACAGGGAAGCCTATCTCTGCTAATGATTCAGCAATCATTTTACCTGCCCCGGTATCTACTAATATTTGTTTAAAAACACCTCCGGCACCTGTAATGAGGATGATAACACCGGCAGGAGCCATAGATTTAGCCGTGATATCTAGCAATTGGGCACGCGTAAATCCTTGACGGATACCTAAGACATACCAGGCGATCATGTTTGCGATGATCAATGCAGAAAAAGGATGCCCCAGTAAGTTGATTATTTTCACAGCCATCACTGAAGGAATATTCAGGAGACCGCTGTTGACGAATGAACTGAGTAAGATCAATACTATTGGGATGGCAATAATAGTTAACACAGTATTAACCGGAGGCATGTTTAAAGGGCTTGAAGACGATTCTTGTTGAAAAGGAACGGGTACAAATATTTTGTTTCCTATGTATTTACCAAAGAATAACCCGCTTACAATAGCTGTTGGGAAGCCTACGATAAAACCAATGAGGATGACCCAACCGAGATCTGCCCCGATGATATCAGCTACAGCGATAGGTCCCGGGGTTGGGGGAATAAAGGCATGGGTTACCGCTAAGCCCGCCAGCAATGGTATGGCATAAAGCAATAATGATTTACCCGTTTTTTTCTGCAAGGCATAGATCATAGGTACCAATAAAATAAAAGCTACTTCAAAAAACACGGGTATTGCTACAATAAAGCCGGCAATAACCATGGCTATAGGAGCGCGCTGTACGCCTAATTTTTTTACCAGAAAGCTGGCAATGACATTGGCTCCGCCAGAATGTTCTAAGATGGCACCAAACATAGCACCTAAACCGACTACAGTGGCTACAAAGCCCAATGTGTTTGCCATACCATTTTGAACGGATTTCATAATGGCAGCCGCATCCATTCCTGCAATAATACCAACAAGGATACTTGCTATCAATAATGAAATAAATGCATGTAAACGCATTTTTAAGATTAAAAAAAGCAAGACAGCAATACCTATAATTACAGCAATAAGAAGTTTGTATTCAATCATAAGTGTGTTGGTTTATTTCCAATTACTGTGGTAGTAATTTTCAGAGTCATCATCATTGCGTTGGTAAGTATGCGCTCCAAAAAAATCTCGTTGTGCCTGAATAAGATTGGCAGGAAGATTTTCTTCAGTAATGCCATTAAAATAATTGAGTGCTTCACTAAAACAAGGGATCGCTAATTCACTTGAAATAGATTCAATAATTAGTTTAGTTAAATCACCTTTATTTTCTGTAATACAATTACTTATATCTTTATTTATCAATATATTATTATTGTCTTTCAGGATAGGGGCTAGCGTTTCCATCAAGTCAGACCTTATGATACAACCGTTGGTCCATATACGGGCTATTTCAGAAAGATTAAGCTGATAATCAAGTGCATTTGAAGCCTCTTTTAACAATTGAAAACCTTGGTGATGATTGATGATGCGCGCCAATTTATAGGCTTGTAAAATGATATTATCATCTAACTTTATGTTGTGTTCTTTCTTTTTGTAAGCCTGGCTTAACACGATCCGCTCGTCCTTAAAACTTGAAATATATCGGGCAAACAGGGAAGAGGCGATCAAAGTAGTAGGAACGCCTAATTCTGCTGCGGCAATGGTTGCCCAATTGCCAGTACCCTTGTTTTCTGCTTTATCTAATATCTTATTGATTAAAAAATCATCTTTTTCAACGGTTGTCAATATGCGTATTGTAATCTCCAATAAAAAACTATTCACTTCGCTTTTCCATTCACTTAGTATTGCAGCTATTTCTGAAGCTGTTTTGCCCATTTTACGATAAATATGATAGACTTCTGCCAAGAGTTGCATTTCTACATATTCAATTCCGTTATGAATGGTTTTTACAAAATGTCCACTTCCGCCCTTACCAATGTAAGTGCAACAAGGCTTGCTATCTTTATCATTAGCGGCAATCTTAGTAAGATATTTTTCAATTTTTTTGTAGGCATCTTTTTTACCTCCTGGCATCATAGATGGCCCTTTTAATGCACCTTCTTCACCACCAGAAATACCACAACCAATAAAATGAATTTGTTTTTCTTCCAGATATTGAATTCTCCTTTCTGTGTCAGCATAGTGCGAATTTCCGCCGTCTATAATAATGTCATCTTGAGATAATAAAGGAGTCAGGTCACTCAAAACTCTATCAATAGTAGCCCCGGCATTGACCATCAATAATATTTTTCTGGGAGTTTGTAACGAATTTACAAAGGCTTTTAGATCATCGAAGGCTTTAGTTGAGGCTAGTTCTTTATAGTTATTTTTGAAATTGATCGCGACATTTTCTTCCGTTTTTGGAATGTGCCTATTGTACATGGCGAGCCGAATTCCTTTTGAAGCAACGTTTCTGCATAAGCTCTTGCCCATTACACCCAATCCTATGACCCCGAATTCACTAGGGCATATATAAGCTTGTTTTATTTGGGTTACAATGTCGCTTGGGGAATTTTGTATATCTATTTTTAGCGCCTCCCTGGGCGATTCGAGAGTTTCGAATTGAGATTTAAGCAAAGCGGTGGGCATAAAATGTGTTGTTCTTTTGCCCATCCTTTCCAATATCAGGTTATAACTACCATGCAAGAATACCCATTTGGTTTGCGATTCTATGCCCTCTGCCAACATTTGACGGTATCGGTCTTTTAAGGATGAACAAGCTATAATGCAGCTGTTGGTATTTAATTGATCTACAACATGACTACGAATTGCCTCTAACCAACTATACCTATCCTTATCAGTTAACGGTTTACCACTGGCCATTTTATTGCGATTATAGGCCGAATGAAAATCATCACCATCAAAAAAAGGCAATCCTGTTTCTTCTGCTAAATGCAAACCAATAGTGGTTTTTCCGGTACCAGAAACACCCATGATATAGATTACGATCGGTTGACCTTGTTGCATTGTTTGATATTATTTTTTAAAGGTAATAAATTCTAATAAGCTTAAAACAGCTTAGATTAAAGGTAATAAATACACCTGATTTTCTTTGCTAAAAAAATGAAATATTTTTTATAGTTGATTATCATTTTAAATTGTCTTTAAAGTACTATAGAGAACTAAATTATTCTGTTAACTTAAGTTCATACTAGTTTTTGACAGCAATTTTCAAGAGCATCTATTTTTTGCGATACTTTTGTTATTTTTGTCTTTATGTTAGAACTCGTATTTGCAACAAATAACCTTAATAAACTGGTTGAGGTACAACAATTACTTCCAGACACTATTAAATTGTTAAGCCTTACTGACATTGGCTGTAACGAGGAGATACCGGAAACGGCTGAAACGCTTGCAGGGAATGCACAATTAAAAGCTGATTATGTTATACAACACTTCGGATATGATTGTTTTGCGGATGATACGGGCTTAGCAGTAGCTGCACTAGATGGTGCCCCAGGAGTTTATTCCGCTCGCTATGCCGGTGCTAATTGTAGTCCGGAAGATAATATTCAAAAGCTGCTGGTAGTGCTTAAAAAAACAAACAATAGAAGTGCGGAGTTTGCTACTGTAATAGCATTAAATCTTCATGGCAAGCAGTATTTATTTGAAGGAATTTGCAAAGGGGAGATCTT
>CAZJCZ010000058.1:8266-12437 GCA_964544575.1 uncultured Flavobacteriaceae bacterium
ATCATCAGAAATTTCTTTATGATTCGGAATTTCTTCTTCATCAATCACTTCAACGGTATTAACCTCAGGTTCTATATAAGGCAGTGGATCTAATAAATTAACTTGTTTTATTTTTTCTTTAGTCAATTGATTACCAATAGCTTTAATACCTTTTATTGAAATGAATTCTTCAAAGTTTAAAATTTCATTTTCTGCATCGCGTTTTGAAAAGATGATCTCAGCCATCGGTCTAAAATCTGTAGACACTAATTCAAGTTGTGATTTAGGATGTTCAGTAATAAACAATTCCTCCTTATTAGGATTGTCGATCATAAAACGCTTTACAAAATAGCGTTCTTTTTCTCCATCATAGTGTATGGCAGATAATGGCTTGTTAGGCGTCCATTTTTCGAGGATGATCATGTCGTCATCAAAATGGGCATTTAAATTAGGCATAATAGTTTTTACAATTCCTGATTGATTAACGATCAATAATCTGTCTTCAGCAGTAAATTCCCCCAATAAATCACCTCTATTATCAACATTTAATCTTTGTACCGTATCATCAAACCAAATTTTACGCGGTTTTAAAGTAGAAATGCCTTTTTCTTTAAGTTCAATACGTTTTACGGTATTTTTAGTTACGGTATTACCTCTTACTCCGCGGCCTTTAATTGCCAATTCAGCGAAATCAATATCCCATTTTAGCTTTTTTAGACCTTTAACGGCTCTCAAATGAATGGCTACAACTTCAGCTTCACCATTAGGGTTTGCAGAGAAATATAACACTTTAGAAAGCTTATTACCCGCAGTGAGGTCATACTCTTTATCACGGGTAACTCCGGTAACTGCAAAGCGTTTCATATAGGTAGGGCCAGATTTTCCGTCTCGGTAGATCATATTGTAAACAGTACGTTTATCATTCTTTTTGAAAACTGCTACATGAATAACATTTTTACCAACGAAAGTTTTAGAATCTAATTTGGTGATCATCATTTTTCCATCTTCTCTAAATACGATCACATCATCAATATCAGAACAATCCGTAACGAATTCATCACGGCGCAAGGAGGTTCCAACAAATCCTTCTTCGCGATTTACATATAATTTAGCATTTTTCATCGCTACTTTAGTGGCGATGATATCTTCGAAAATACGGATCTCAGTTTTGCGTTTTTTATCCTTACCATACTTGGTTTTAAGATTTTTGAAGTAGTTGATTGCGTAGTCAATTAAATTTTTCAGGTGATTTTTCACCTCAGCAATCTTATCTTCCAAACTTTCTATATGCTGCTTTGCTTTGTCAATATCAAATTTTGATATTTTTTTAATTCTTATTTCAGTCAACCGAACGATATCTTCTTCTGTAACTGCTCTTTTTAAATGTTTTATATGAGGTTTCAAGCCCTTATCTATAGCTGCAATAACACCTTCCCATGTTTCTTCTTCCTCAATGTCGCGATAAATTCTATTCTCTATAAAGATGCGCTCTAGTGAAGCAAAGTGCCATTGTTCTTCTAATTCACTTAACTGAATCTCCAATTCTTGTTTTAAGAGGTTAACCGAATGATCTGTTGATGTTCTTAACATTTCAGAAACACCAATAAAAACAGGTTTGTGATCTCGAATAACACAACTTAAGGGTGAAATAGATTGTTCACAATTTGTAAATGCATAGAGGGCATCTATTGTTTTATCAGGCGAAACACCAGTTGGCAGATACACTAAAATTTCAACTTCGGCAGCTGTATTATCTTCTATTTTTTTTATTTTTATCTTACCTTTTTCATTAGCTTTTAATATAGAGTCTATTAAACTAGAAGTTGTAGTACCAAAAGGTATTTCATTGATAGACAGAGTGTTTTTGTCAATTTGAGAAATTTTAGCTCGTACTCTAACCTTACCACCTCTTATACCATCATTATAATTTGTAACATCCGCAATACCACCAGTTAAAAAATCAGGAATTAATTGAAAACTACGCCCTTTTAAATGTTTAATAGAAGCGTCGATCAGTTCATTAAAATTATGAGGTAAAATTTTTGTCGAGAGTCCTACCGCAATGCCTTCAGCACCTTGTGCCAGTAATAAGGGAAATTTAACAGGCAGATCAATCGGTTCTTTTCTTCTGCCATCATAAGAAGCTTGCCACTCGGTTGTTTTAGGATTAAAAACAACTTCTAAGGCAAATTTTGATAGGCGGGCTTCTATATAACGTGACGCCGCTGCGCGATCTCCCGTAAGGATATTACCCCAGTTACCCTGCATATCTATCAACAGCTCTTTTTGCCCCAATTGCACCATGGCATCTGCAATACTGGCATCCCCATGAGGGTGATATTGCATGGTATGACCTACTAAATTCGCAACTTTATTATATCGGCCGTCATCCAGATCTTTCATAGACTGCATAATACGGCGTTGTACAGGTTTAAAGCCGTCATCAATGGCCGGTACAGCCCTTTCTAAAATTACATAGGAGGCATAATCTAAAAACCAATCTTTGTACATGCCAGTTACCTTAGTAATGGTCTCTTCGGCAGGCTTACTTTCTTGATTACTTTCTAATCCGTTACTTTCTTCTTGCATTATAACTCTTCAACTATATCAAGTTCAAATTTCAAATTCTCTATTATAAATTTTTGCCGGTCAGGCGTATTTTTACCCATATAAAACGTGAGTAATTGATCTATCGACATCTCTTTATCCAGCATCACCGGATCAAGGCGTATATTTTCGCCAATAAAATGGGCGAACTCATCAGGTGATATTTCTCCCAACCCTTTGAAACGAGTCATTTCTGGTTTACCCTTTAATTTTTTAATTGCTGCTTGTTTTTCAGCTTCAGAATAACAATAATGAGTATCTTTTTTATCTCTTACTCTAAATAGGGGGGTATCTAAAATGTATAAATGTCCTTCTTTAATCAATTCTGGAAAGAATTGTAAAAAGAAAGTGATCAATAATAACCTGATGTGCATACCATCAACATCGGCATCCGTAGCGATGACAATATTGTTATATCTTAAATTTTCTATGCCATCCTCAATATTCAAGGCCGCCTGTAATAGGTTGAACTCTTCATTTTCATAGACAATTTTCTTATTCATCCCAAAAGAATTCAAGGGTTTCCCTCGTAAACTAAATACAGCTTGGGTATTTACATTGCGTGATTTGGTAATTGAGCCACTGGCAGAATCACCTTCAGTTATAAACAGGGTGCTATCCAAGCGATTGTCTTTTTTCATTTCATTTAAATGTACTCTGCAATCGCGCAATTTTTTATTATGTAAATTGGCCTTTTTAGCGCGTTCTCGAGCTAATTTTCTAATACCAGACAAATCTTTACGTTCCCTTTCAGCCTGCATTATTTTACTTAACAATTGCTCTGTGACGTTCGGGTTTTTATGAAGGTAATTATCAAGATTAGTTTTAATAAAATCATTGATAAAAGTACGAACCGTTGGTAAACCACCACCCATTTCAGTGGAACCTAGTTTGGTTTTGGTTTGACTCTCAAAAACAGGTTCCATTACTTTGATGCTAATGGCTGAAACTATTGATTTACGGATATCTGAAGACTCAAAATTTTTACCATAAAATTCACGTACTGTTTTTACAATAGATTCTCTAAAGACATTTTGATGTGTACCACCTTGTGTAGTATGCTGACCGTTTACAAAAGAGTGGTATTCTTCGCTATATTGAGATTTACTGTGGGTAATCGCTATTTCAATATCCTCACCTTTCAAATGAATAATAGGATACAACTTATCATCATCAGAAATGTTTTCATCTAACAGGTCTTTTAAACCGTTTTCAGAAAAATATTTCTCACCGTTAAAAAGAATAGTTAATCCCGTGTTGAGGTACACGTAATTTTTGATCATTTTAATGATGTACTCATTACGGTATTTATAATGAGAAAAAATACTTATATCGGGTGAAAAACTTACTTTGGTTCCTTTTCTTAACGTTGAAGGTTGAATTTCGTCATCAATCGTTAAATTACCTTGTTCAAATTCGGCAATTTTACTTTTTTCATCTCTGATAGACTGAACCTTAAAATAAGAAGATAGCGCATTTACTGCTTTTGTACCAACACCATTCAGTCCAACAGACTTTTTAAAGGCTTTGGAATCATACTTACCACCGGTATTCATTTTAGAAACAACATCAACAACTTTTCCCA
>CAZJCZ010000059.1:0-1184 GCA_964544575.1 uncultured Flavobacteriaceae bacterium
ACACACATACCACAGGAAGTACATTTGTCAGTAATGACTACAGGTAAAGCAGTCTCTTCATCCATATACATGGCATCGAATTGGCACACATCTACACAATCACCATCACCTAAACATCCGTATTGACAATCTGTTTCTCCACTGTAAATAAGTGATGAAATGGCACATGATCTCGGACCTTGGAATTGTGTGGTTTTAGGTCGAACATCACAACTTCCCTGACAAAGTACAACGGCTACTGTAGGATCTTTTTCAGCAACCTCTTTTCCTAATTTTTCAGCAACCAATTTCATGACATCATTCCCTCCAACAGGACAAAATAAATCTGAAATATCTTTTGTATTTACTAATTTTTCAGCAAATGATTTACATCCGGGGGAACCGCATCCAGCACAATTAGCTGCGGGTAATAGTTCTTCAATTTCAGCGATTAATGGATTTTCATATACATAGAATTTTTTAGAAATTATATACAACATTATCGCAGCAACAATCCCTAAAGAAACTAATAATAGAACACTATATAAAACTGAAACAGTCATTCTTGATTATTTTTTAGAATTGAAACCTTAAATGCTTTTCGAAAAGAATTTTTCAAAACAAAAAGCATAAAATAATAAGGAATTAGAACAAAAAGAGATAGTAATCCCGCAATCCATTCTTTAAAAAGATTGGAAGAAACAACAAGCACAACAATCATTAAAATGAAAGGAAAAACATAGGCCCAAAACACAGCTTTTAGTCCTAATTCTCTTTGCATAACAACATCAACACCTTCATTTAGTTTAAAAGATTGAAAAGTACCTGCCAGTTCTGAAGGTGGGCTCTTAATTTCAATTTCAATTTCTTTTGAATTTGATTCTGAAATACCACAAGCAGCTTTTGCGTTACAGGATTCGCAATTAATATTTCCTTCTAAAGAAACTGTTATAGCAGAATTAGAAATTTTAGATATTACACCTGAATGTTTCATATTCAAATTTCCTATTGACTTAATGTTATTTAATCCTTTACACCTTAGATCAAACAAACTTCTACAAACAAAATTACTGCTTAAACCAACTAAAAAACATGACCATTGTCAGGGTTTTAGCCTTATAGCTCATTTCAATATATCTGCGGTTCCTTTATATTAAGTTGATCAGAATAAAAACTATGTGGTTGAATTCATGAAAATGGTTAAA
>CAZJCZ010000059.1:1284-3022 GCA_964544575.1 uncultured Flavobacteriaceae bacterium
TAATTTATAATCAAATCATTGAAATAATGATGAAGGGATAAATAAAAAACTAAAATAATTGCTGAAAAACCTCTTCTATTTTAGAAACCAAGACAACTTTGATGCGATATTTTTTTGAAGAAATTTTGTTAAATTTAGATACAACTATCGTTGAAAACCCAAGTTTTTCAGCCTCTAAGATGCGTTGGTCAACTCTGTTTACCGCTCTAATTTCTCCTGCCAAGCCTACTTCTGCTGCAAAGCAAAAATCTTGAGGAATAGCGACATCTTCATTTGAAGATAATATAGCTGCCACTACGGCAAGGTCAATGGCAGGATCATCAACAGTTATTCCACCTGCAATATTTAAAAACACATCTTTAGCACCCAATCTAAAACCAGCACGTTTTTCCAGGACCGCCAGGATCATGTGCAACCTTTTAATATTATAACCTGTTACTGAGCGTTGAGGTGTGCCATATACAGCAGTACTAACAAGCGCCTGCACCTCTATCATTAAAGGCCGCATTCCCTCTAAGGTGGCCCCGATGGCAGTTCCGCTAAGTGATTCATCTTTTTCAGAAATTAAGATTTCTGACGGGTTTTCAACTTCACGTAAACCTGTATTTTGCATTTCATAAATGCCCAATTCGGCTGTAGACCCAAATCGATTTTTTTGTGCCCTTAAAATACGATACGTGTGGTTTCGGTCTCCTTCAAATTGCAATACCACATCTACCATATGCTCTAAGATCTTAGGACCTGCAATGGTGCCTTCTTTTGTAATATGTCCGATTAAGATCACAGGAGTTGCTGTTTCTTTAGCAAATTTTATCAATTCTGCAGCTGTTTCACGTATTTGTGATATACTTCCGGGGGAAGCATCAATATAATCTGTATACAAGGTCTGAATAGAATCGATCACAACAACATCCGGCTGAACTTCTTCTATAGATTTAAATATATTTTGCGTTTTAGTTTCTGTTAAAATAAGACAATCAGCATTGTTTGAATTTAAGCGTTCAGCACGCATCTTAATTTGTGACTGACTTTCTTCGCCAGAAACATACAATACTTTTTTATTGATCAATAAGGCAACTTGTAAAATTAAGGTTGATTTACCAATGCCAGGCTCACCACCCAATAAGGTCATAGAACCCTTTACCAACCCGCCACCAAGCACTCTATTTAATTCATTATTTTTGGTATCTATTCTATCTTCTTCATCAATGGCGATCTCATTGATCTTAACCGGTTTTGAAACTTTTTTTGCTGTGGATGACAAATTCCAATTTCTTTTTTCTTCTTTTTGAATAACTTCTTCAACAATGGTATTCCACTCATTACAAGCATTACATTTACCAACCCATTTAGCATATTGTGTACCACAATTTTGACAGAAAAAAGTTGTTTTGGTTTTGGCCATTTAGGTTATTTAAACTTTAAATTCCTTGAGTAACAATTGATCCCCATCAAAAACGACATATGTAAAATGTGAGATCCAATCACCGGTATTGATATATATACTTTTTTCATTTAATGGGATGGTCATTGGGAGATGCCGGTGTCCAAACACAAAATAATCGTAATGTTTAATTTCTAATTTGCGTTTACAATATTGTGCCAGCCATTCGTTTTCCTCGCCAAGGAATTTTATGTCTTCATCACCAGAAATTAATTTGTTTTTTGTTGAAAGATATTCACCTAAACGTATCCCAAGATCAGGATGTAACCATCTATACAGCCATTTTGAAAAAGG
>CAZJCZ010000059.1:3122-5512 GCA_964544575.1 uncultured Flavobacteriaceae bacterium
CTAACAAAACCCTTAGGCACCACTTTTTTATACTCAAACCAAAAATCAAACAGGTCACCCAATAAAAAAATAGCTCCGGCATCTTTTTTGACAATATCTAACCACTGCACAAACTTTTTTTCTCGAAGCAAACTATCTTGATGATTCGGAATACCAAAATGCTGATCAGAAGCAATGTATATTTTTTTGTTTTTGGGTAGGGTTATTTTCATTCCAATAATTATACTTTGTGCAGCCTATGGCTGCTGATCTGATGCATACCATTCTGCATAAGAATTATTAGTTTCATAGAGTTTTAGTGAATGCAATGTTACTAAATCAGGCAATTTAGCGCCTATTTTTTCGGCAAAATCTACAATCATATTTTCACTGGTAGGCTGGTAATCTACTAGCAATACCTTTGGCGAATGGGGTTTTATTTTTTGAGCCAATTCATTATGTGGAGAATTCTTATTGAGCACGGTGGCATGGTCAAAAACATCAACTATTTCAGATTTGACAATTTTTTTAAGGTCGCCAAAGTCAAGCACCATTCCATTCTTTACATGGTGAGCATCATCAATAGGCTCACCAATTACAGTGACATATAGTTGATAACTATGCCCATGTATATTCTTACACTTGCCGTCATAACCATATAAAGCATGTGCGGTTTCAAAATCAAAATGTTTGGTGATCCTAATTTTCATTCGGAATCTGTTAAATTTAACGTTTAATACTACTATTATTTAAAAACAAATGTAAATATAATTCATGAGATTCCTGTCTACGCAGGAATGACAGAAAGCTGTTTCCCTACTTTGGTAAAAGCGGCGATGGCTTTATCTAAATGATCTTTTGTATGTGCCGCAGATAACTGAACTCTAATTCTTGCTTTTCCTTTTGGTACCACCGGGAAAAAGAAACCTATTACATATATACCTTCATTTAATAGCTCATTTGCCATATCTTGAGATAATTTAGCATCGTATAACATTACCGGAACAATAGCTGCATCTGCACCAGTCATCTCAAAACCGGCTTTTTCCATCTCTTTTCGGAAATAGTTTGTATTCCATTCTAATTTGTCACGCAAAGAAGTGTCGTTTGCCAAAAGATCAAATACTTTTAGGGAAGCGCCTACGATAGCAGGGGCTAAAGAATTTGAAAATAAATAGGGCCTTGAACGTTGACGTAAAATTTCAATAATCTCTTTTTTAGCAGTTGTATAGCCACCCATAGCACCACCCAACGCTTTTCCTAATGTGCCTGTAACAATATCAACCCTATTCAATACATTTTTGAGCTCTAAAGTACCTCTTCCGGTTTTACCGATAAATCCAGCAGCATGGCATTCATCAACCATCACCATGGCGTCATATTTATCAGCAAGATCACAAATACCATCTAAATTAGCAACAATACCATCCATTGAAAATACACCATCGGTAACAATAATTTTAAAACGCGCTCCTGCTTCATTAGCTTCAATTAATCGAGCTTCCAACTCTTCCATATTATTATTTTCATATCTATATCGGGCGGCTTTACATAAACGAACTCCATCTATGATTGAGGCATGGTTTAATGAATCTGAAATAATAGCATCTTCTGCTGTTAAGAGCGGTTCAAAAATCCCACCATTCGCATCAAAAGCAGCGGCATATAAGATGGTATCTTCAAAACCATAGAAATCAGCGATCTTTTGTTCCAACTGTTTGTGTATATCTTGTGTTCCGCAAATAAACCGTACAGAGGACATTCCATAGCCATGCGAATCTAACGTGTCTTTTGCAGCTTGAATTACTTCATGATTATTTGAGAGTCCTAAATAATTATTGGCACAAAAATTTATTACTTTTTCGCCGGTAGAGATGGTAATTTCGGCATCTTGAGATGAAGTAATAATACGTTCGCTTTTATACAAGCCAGCTTCTTTTATATCCTGTATTTCTTTTTGTAAATGTTCTTTTATATTGCCGTACATGGTATTTTTTTTGCAAAGATAGTTAGGTTTTACAAAACGATGTACCTTTGTTTTTTAAAATTTATACATGTCAAGAGACGAATTATTGAAAGAAAAATGGGATGTGCTGAAACAGAAGGTTTCTGCACAATTTGGTGATGGTGAAGACCTGGATCTTGATGCAATTATTTATTTGATTGGGGTACAAGAATTAGGGCAGGGCTATCGTGAATTCAAAAAGGATGAAAAGGTTAATTTAATGCATATTGCTATTTGTAGATTGCTTGAACCTCTTGGATATTATGAGTTCGATTATTTTGATAAGGATGGATGGCCACACTATATAGTCAAGGATGAAATCCCATTTTTAAAACCCGGGGAACAATCTGTTATAATGAAAGAAACGGTGATTCAGTATTTTATTGAAAAAGGATTAATTCAATAA
>CAZJCZ010000059.1:5612-12430 GCA_964544575.1 uncultured Flavobacteriaceae bacterium
TGAATATCTTTTTCCCAATTTAAAATATAGGCCAGGTCCTTTGCCGAACTCAACACTGCCGCCCTATTGGTTTTGATGAACTGGTTACAACCTTTGCTGTAAGTATCTGTAATTCTGCCCGGAACGGCAAACACATCTCTGTTATATGAATTGGCAATATCAGCGGTAATTAATGAACCGCCTTTTTCTGCAGATTCAATAACTATCGTTGCTTGTGATAAACCGGCAACAATTCGGTTCCTTTTTACAAAATTCTCTCTGTCAGGATTTGTATTAGACCAAAAGTCAGTAAGCAGGCCACCATTTTTTAAAAGATCTTTAGCAATATTTTTATGTACTGCTGGGTATATTCTATCTAACCCATGCGCCAATACAGCCACAGTTTGTAAATTGTGTTTCAAGGCTAACCTATGGGCGTAAATGTCAACGCCATATGCCAATCCGCTTACAATTACAGGATTATATACTTTCAAGCCTTCGAATAACTCGTCAAGCATAGATTTCCCGTAGTTGGTCATTTGCCGGGTACCTACGACACTTATTATTTTTTGATTTTGTAAATTAATATTTCCTTTTTTGAAAAGTAAAATAGGAGCATCATAACAATGATTCAAATAGGGAGGATAATCGTCATTTTTGAAATAGAAATATTCAATATTATTTGAATTTATAAACTCAATTTCTTGTTCAGCTTTAGTAAAAATATTTTTATTTGTTAGGGCAGTAATCATTGAAGTACCAACGCCTGAAATTTTTAAAAGCTGCTGTTTTTTAGCGGCAAAAATGCCCACTGCGTTACCAAAATGTGAAATGAGCTTTTTAGCCATTACATCTCCAATACCATCTGCATTTAACAATGCTAATATGTGAAGAAATTCTTCTTTATTCAAGGTTAAAAAAATTAGAGTTTCAATATACAAAGATTTGTTAAAAAAAATATTTTTAGAGATGGTTTTAACTGGAAGTTTTTTTTACATTTGTTTCAATGAAACTCTCCGGCTATATTAGTGATTTATTGTACCGTTATGAATGTGTTATCGTTCCGGATTTTGGAGGGTTTGTAATGAATACTAAATCGGCAATTATAAGCCCATACTCAAAGACATTTTATCCTCCTCATAAATTAATTACCTTTAATAGCCACCTTAAAAATAACGACGGTTTATTAGCTAATTATATCGCATCTGTTGATAAGGTTCCGTTTGATTCAGCTATGAATTATATCAAGTTTGAGGTTAGTGAGTGGAGAGAAAAAATCAACAATAGTGATTTGTTGCTTGAACAAATCGGAAAGTTTTCTCTGGACGATAATGAATCTATAATTTTTGAACCACAAACAGATATTAATTATTTAACCACTTCATATGGATTGTCTTCATTTGTAACACCAGACATCAAACGTGAAACAGATATTAAACCATTAGAAAAACCAGAAGAAAAAGCTCCAATTTTATTAACTGATCGAAAAAAGGAAGAACATAACTATTTGAAATATGCTGCTATTTTTGTGATTGGGTTTTCTTTATTAGCCCTTGGCGGAAACACTATCTATAAAAATTACAAAAATAAACAGATGATCGTTGCGGCTCAAAAGCAACATAAACAGATTGAAAATAAAATTGAACAAGCTACTTTTATTGTAACTGAGGCGTTGCCATCGATCACTCTAAATGTCTCTATAGACAAATTGCCTTATCATGTTATTGCGGGTGCTTTTAGATATCCAGAGAATGCTGTAAGAAAAGTAAAACAGCTTAAGAAAATTGGTTATAAGGCGAGAATTTTAGGAATTAATCAATGGGGTTTAACCCAAGTTTCTTTTGATAGTTATAATAGAAGAGAAGATGCTCTTTATAATCTTAATAGGGTTAGAAAAACTGAAGACCAAGACGCTTGGTTACTGGTTCAGGAATTATAAATACCCCACCCTTTCTTGTTTTAAATTAGACTCACCTTTGGGGTAATTAATTATCTTTGCGCAAAATTTTACACATTATTATTAAGATTTAAAAGTATGAGATCAAAAAATCCAAAAGAATCGTTAACTATATTAACAGATATGGTTTTGCCAGGAGAAACAAATGCTTTAAACAATTTATTTGGGGGCGAACTCTTAGCGAGGATGGATAGAGCTTGTAGTATAGCCGCGCAACGTCATTCTAAACGAATTGTGGTTACTGCATCTGTAAATCATGTGGCGTTTGATAAAGCAGTGCCCGTGGGAAGTATCGTAATTATAGAAGCAAAAGTATCTAGAGCTTTTAATTCATCAATGGAGATTTATGCTGATGTTTGGATGGAAGATAGAGAAAGCGGACAAAAAACAAAAGTGAATGAAGGTATTTACACCTTCGTGGCTGTTGATATGACTGGTACGCCAATTAAAGTACCCTCAATACTACCAGAAACAGAATTAGAAAAAGAACGATATGAAGGCGCGTTAAGACGGAAGCAATTGAGTTTAGTGTTATCGGGTAAGATGAAACCTGAAGATGCTATCGAATTAAAAGCCCTTTTTCAGTAACAAATATTTTTATACCCCCATTTTATATACCCATTGCTCTGGGTTTTGAATATTGGTCTCTTTAAACAAGCTAAACGCTAAAATGGTTTTACCAGTTGTTGTATCAGTATGAATAGTACCAATTGCTTGCTTTGTACTTATTTTTTCACCCTTTTTAACTAATACATTGTCTAAATTTTTATAGGCAGAAATATAATTACCATGTTGTACTAACACCATTTTTTTACGGCCAGGTAATAATTGAATAGATAATACCGTGCCATCAAATATAGATCTTGCCATAGCTTTTTTTTCTGTTGCAACATGCACACCGTTACTTTGAATTGTTATTCCGGCAAGGGTTGGATGTTTTTGCTTCCCATATTTTCTAACTACAATACCCCTTTCAGTTGGCCATGGCAATTTACCTTTATTGTCAATAAAGCTTAATGCTAATTTCTTTTCTTCTGGAGTCATGATCAAGCTTGAAGATTTAGAACCACTTTTCTTATTAGATCTGGCAATTGCCTCTTTAATTAGACGTTTAATCTTTCTGTCAATTTTTCGATCTTCTTTCTGCTTACCGTTAATTTGAGCTATATATTTTTTCTCTTTAGCCTTTACTTTAACAACTAAATTTTCTTGCTCATTTTTTTCTTGTATTACATTTTTTTGTTCACTTAGATGCAGGGCGATTAACAGTTGTTTTTCATCTTCCTTTATTTGTAATGAGTCTGTTAGAGCTCTTAAATTAACCGATGTTGCCTTAATTTCTTCACCTTGTTGTTTTCTGTAATTAGAGTACTGCTTAATATATTGCAATCTCTTATAAGCTTGTTGAAAATTTTCTGATGATAGTAAAAACATTAATCGACTTTGTTTATTTTTACTTTTGTATGATTGTACAATCATATCAGCATAATCTTCTTTTAGTACTGTTAATTTTTTTTCTAGCACCGCAATTTCTTTTTCATTTTTATCAATCGCTTTTGACAGCGATTCAGCTTCTTGATTAATTGTTTTGATTAACTTCGATCGAACATTGATTTTATGGGTAAGGTCATCTAATTCAGAAAGTAAAGTTTCAGCTTCTTCTTTAGATTGAAATAGCAGTGTGTTGATCTCCTTAATTTCCTTTTGAAGTTGTATTCTCCTATTTTCTAATTGCTTTTGGGTTTGAGCATTAGAAACAAATGAAACTAGAACTGAAAATAATATAATACTTATAAGACGCAATCGCATAGATACAAAACTATCTTTTTTTATTTAAATTATATTCTTTAAAATATTTTTTTTCAGGCAACTTATTGTTTCAAAACAATTTGTTTGTAATTAGAAGGTATTTTAAACGGAAAGTTAAGTTGATTATTAAAGGCTACAGACCTGTAATTAATATCTATTGTAGAAGTGTTTTTTGTGTCAGAAGCGGCAATATGAATTCCTTTTGGAAATACTTCATCATCAACTTTCGTATAATTGCTATAATTTATTGTTAGCGATTTATTATCTTCTTTTTGTTGAATCTTTTGGCGATCTACCTTAAAGTTATCAGGGTTAATTAAGAACAAAATACTAAATAGGTCATACCCTTTTTTAGGAGTTAGCTGGTATTTATTTTGGTAATAATCAATAGTAAATTTTTCATCTTTTAAATTCAATATTGCCTGACCGAGCAACAAATTCTGTACTTTATCAAAGTCTAACTCGGTACCAAGCCAATTGCTTAATAAAGTAAAATCACCGTCAAAATAGGTTCTATTTATTTTTTCATAGTAACTTACTTTAGTCGGAGTAATTAAAGCTTTGCCTACAGGAAATCCAAATTTGTTAAGACTGATCCAAATGGTTTCGTCTTTTTTAATTCTAAGAGATGCTGTTACACCTGGAAAATTTGATTTACCAACGTATTTTATTTTAAGTTTTGCATTAATGGTCTCTTTATCAAAAGCATTATTATAATGATTTTTGATAACGTTTTTAGCAGACATATCTGTTCTTGAAGTGTTACTCGCCATTTTACTTGATTTACAAGAAGTTAAAGCTAGTGCAATTATAAATATATATAAAAGATGTTTTAACATATCATGATTTTTTTTGTCGTAATGCAATAGCTTTATTATAATATTTTGAGGCATTTACATTTTGACCCATACCTTTGTAACTCAAACTCATTTGTTCATAAAAATTGGCTTCGAGCAAAATGTCTTCAACAATATAATCAAAGCCTTTTTCTAAAATATCTAAAGCATTTTGATATGCTTTCTTTTGATTTAAAGCCCTTGCGTTCATTAGATATACCAAAGGTTGTGCCGGAAATAATTCAATAGCCTCGTTGCTATATTTTTCTAATGCTAAGAATTGTTTTTTGGCATTTAATTTTTGCAATAGTAGTTTTAATACGGCAAAAGTATTATCAGTCTTATAGGTCTTTATTAATTCTTCAGCAGATTGTTTCTCAATTGGCTTACTAGTTATAACCGATGTTGGAGTTAACACATTTCCTTTGAGTAAAGATTCTTTAAAAGGCAGTAAATTAGCCGATAAGATCCCTTTTTTTTCAAGGTCAATCAATAATTTTTTAGCATTATCAATTTGATGATTTTTAATATATAAACTAACCAAGTCTATTTGCGAATTAGGATCTTTTACCAGTATCTTTTTTTGAACCTCTAAAGCATCTTTAAAATTGTTTTGATTATTGTATATGTCTTTTAGAAGCACCAACATATACAAATTTTCAGGCTCTTTTATGAGTGCTTTCTTTATGTAAGTTTCAGCTTCATAATATTTATCTAATTCAAAATAATTTTTCGCAAATTCAAATTCAACGGCTTTATCATCATTTTTAATATTTTGACAATTTTCTAAAGCGCTGATAGCTTTATCAAAATTACCGATGGCTTTTTGTTGCAAAGCTTCAAAAAAGAATTTTTGAAAGTTCAGGTCTTTTTGCTCGTTTTGCAACGCTTTCATATTTTTTTGAGCAATAAAAACTTGAGCCAACGAGTCATTTTGTGCAACTCCGGCTATAGAAACGCATAAGGATAATAATAGAATAATTTGGTTAATTCTAGTTGCCATTTTTTAAATTAGTTGAGAATAATCTCCTATACTAATTGAGGTAAAATTACCATCATATACCGCATGATTACCAATCATGGCGCCATCTAATTTTGCATTCTTTATAGTTGTATTTGTTTGAATTAAAGAATTACAAATTGTCGAATTTTCTACCACACAATCTCTGCCAATTGACACGTTTGGGCCTATTGTCACATTAGTAAGCTTAACATTTTCTCCGATATAACACGGTTGAACAATTTCAGAATTATTTAAGATTACACTTTTTGAGACTAAATTTTCTCCATCTTTACTAGCAAATTGTAATACGCGACTATTAGTTTCTACGGTTATTTCTTTGTTACCGCAATCCATCCATTGATCTACTTGACCCGGTACAAATTTCAATCCTTTTTGCTTCATATTTTCTAAAGCGTTTGTTAATTGAAACTCACCCTTTTCTGTGATATTATTATCTAATAAATATTGAATTTCATCTCTTAGTAAGTCACCTTTTTTAAAGTAATATATACCTATAATAGCCAGATCTGAAACAAATTCTATCGGTTTTTCCACAAAATCAGTAATAACACCGTCTTTTAGTTTAATTACACCATAGGCACTGGGGTTATCAACTTGTTTTACCCATATAGCACCATCCGCCTCAGCGTTAAGAGTAAAATCTGCTTTAAACAATGTGTCTGCAAAAGCAACAACGCAAGGACCATTTAACGATTCCTTAGCACATTGAATGGCATGTGCAGTACCTAATGCCTCTTTTTGAATTGTCACTACACCTTTAGCCCCTAAATTTTTGGCAATTTCAAGTAATTCCCTTTCGGTGTCCGGAGGAAAAGTTGGGCCAATTACAAAAGCAATTTCTTCAATTTTTTGATTTAAAACTTTAACAATATCTTCTACTAATCGCTGTACAATAGGTTTGCCAGCTATTAAAGTTAATGGTTTCGGTATTGTTAATGTATGAGGTCTTAAACGAGAACCAATTCCCGCCATTGGGACAATAATATTCATATATAATTTTTTCTTTTTTAAACACGCAAATATAAATAAAATAGTGGGAGTGAAATAACTATAACTTTTTTATAAATGCTCCATCTGTAACGGTGTAATGGAATTTAATATTGTGGTTTTCGCAGGTTTTCTGCCAAAGAGCTATATGACTTTTATAATTAGAAGCATCAGCAATGATTAATTCAGGGTTTAGTTTTTTTATGAGCCGTGCTAAATTAATATT
>CAZJCZ010000060.1:0-12311 GCA_964544575.1 uncultured Flavobacteriaceae bacterium
TACTTCCTTTAATTCTACCTAAATGTTTGAAAGCTAATTCTGTTACTTCTCTGCCGCGGGGTGTACGCATAATAAAACCTTGTTGAATTAAAAATGGCTCATAAACTTCTTCAATAGTTTCAGCACTTTCACTCAAAGCAGTGGCCAAGGTTGTAATACCTACGGGGCCTCCTTTAAATTTATCAATTATAGTAGTAAGGATTTTATTATCCATCTCATCTAATCCATGGGCATCTACATTTAAAGCTTTAAGTGCATAACGGGCAATTTTAATATCAATATTACCATCTCCCTTTATTTGGGCAAAATCACGAACTCTGCGTAATAAAGCATTTGCAATTCTTGGCGTTCCTCTGCTACGTCCTGCAATCTCTATTGCTGCTTCCATTGAAGTAGGTACGTCTAATATTTTGGCGCTTCTTTGAACAATAGTTGTTAATAGCTCAGTTTTATAATATTCTAACCTACTGGTAATACCAAAACGAGCTCTCATTGGTGCCGTTAATAATCCGGAGCGTGTAGTAGCACCAATCAAAGTAAAGGGTTCTAAGTTTATTTGAACTGTCCTGGCATTAGGACCAGACTCTATCATTATATCAATCTTATAATCTTCCATGGCAGAGTAGAGATACTCTTCAACGATTGGGCTTAATCTATGAATTTCATCAATAAATAATACATCACGTTCACTTAAATTGGTTAATAATCCGGCTAAATCACCCGGTTTATCTAATACTGGACCAGATGTGACTTTAATATTGGCATTTAATTCATTTGCTAATATGTAGGCTAATGTTGTTTTTCCTAATCCCGGAGGGCCGTGAAACAATGTATGGTCAAGAGCTTCATCTCTCAAATTTGCGGCTTCAACAAATATTTTAAGATTATCTAATATCTGTTCTTGCCCTGTAAAATCATTAAAGTGTAATGGACGAAGTTTTTTTTCAACATCTAATTCCTCGTTAGAAAGATGATCACCTGTTGGGTTTAGATTTTCATTCATGTTAACAAATATATATCAAAATATAAAGGCATTCTTATTTTTTTAAGAATGCCTATACATAAAATATTATGTACAATATTAAATTTTTATTTTGGTAGCAAAAACAAAAGCATTGAATTGGGCTTCTTTTATTTCTTTAATAACCCTATCGGCTTCCAATTGTGTTTTATATGCTCCTGCCCAAACTTTCCAATCAGGATTCGCATGTTTAATTTCGACAGGAATATCTGGGAACAGGGATGAAAACTTACCTCTTATTTCATAGGCACCTTTTTCTTCACCATAAAATAGTTGAATTTTAAAACCTTCAATTACCTTTAGCTTTTTGTTGTAAGCTTTCTTTTTGTTAATGATATTCTTTATTTTTTCACTGCTTTGAACAGTAACAATCCCATCCTTTTGTGCTGTAACACAAAGGGTTGTAAAAAAGAGAAAAATAAATACTAAAAAGGTATATTTGTTTGATAATGTTTTCATTACGGATATTGTTTAGGCAAATTTAAAATTTTGTCATAACTTTCTAATATAAAAGCTTTATTTAGAATGATTATAAATTACATTTAACATTATTTTTAGATTTTGCTTCTATTATATAAATAGTATTTTTGTCAGATTCTTTTTTGAAATGTAAGCCTAACATTCAATGGTTTATTTTATGAATTAGAAAAAATCATACCAAACAAGACAGATAATATACTTTATACTATGAAAAGTGTAATTCAACACAATAAATTCAAAATATTTCTCCTATCAAGTCTTACATTTATTATACTCTTTACAAGTCAGTTATCAGCTCAAAATGGTGACGCTCTAAGAGGTAAAGGTATATTTAATGCTAATTGTGCGGCATGTCATAAATTGGACAAAAAATTAATAGGGCCACCATTAGAAGGCGTTAGTGAGAGAAGATCAAGAGAGTGGTTATTAGCTTGGATTAAGGATAATAATGCTTTAAGGGCTAGCGGTGATGCTGATGCTATTGCAATTTTTGAAGAGTACAATAAAATGCCAATGATAGCTTATCCTCAATTATCAGATCAAGATATTGATGATATCTTGGCTTATACAGATAATAAGCCTCAAGCTAATGAAGGAGGTGCTGCTATGGGTGTAGCAACAGCAGCTTCTTTAGGAATTGACTCTTTACAGGTAGTTACCGGAAAAAAAATATTTAATGCCAATTGTGCAGCTTGTCATAAATTAGATGCAAAGCTGATAGGGCCTGCTTTGGGTAAAGTTGCTGATAGAAGAAGTGATGATTGGTTAAAAGCATGGATTAAAGATAATGCAGCATTAAGAGCAAGTGGTGATGCAGATGCTATAGCTATTTTTAACGAGTATAATGGGTCACCTATGACGGCATTTCCTCAATTATCTGATGATAATATTGATGCTTTAATTGCTTACACTTCTCATGCCGATATTTTAAGTCCAAAGACTACTACCTTGGCAGGTGCTGATGACGGTTTGGCAAAATCACCAAAATCTACAGCATGGATCACATATATAGTTCTTTTTGTTATATTACTATTAGTGCTTTGGGTATATTTTGTAAGTAAAAATGAATTCCTTAAAATAGTTACAACAATTGCATTATTGTTGGGTACAGGTTATTTAGGGTACAGAGGTATGATGAGTATAGGTATCGATCAAGGTTATAAGCCAATTCAACCGATAGCCTTTTCTCACAAAATACATTCAGGTGATAATAAAATAGACTGTCAGTATTGTCATTCATCTGCTAAACACAGTAAAACTTCAGGCATACCGTCAGCTAATGTATGTATGAATTGCCACAAAAGCATTTCAGAATATACCGGACCAGTAACATCAGAAAAGGATAAAGCTTTTTATGATGCTGAGATCCAAAAAATATATGATGCTATAGGTTGGGATAAAGAAAAATTAGCATATATAGAGAATTATGAAGAGAAGCCTATAGAATGGATACGTATTCATAATTTACCAGACTTCGCCTATTATAATCATTCTCAGCATGTTACGGCAGGTGGAATTCAATGTCAAACCTGTCATGGGCCGGTTGAAGAAATGGAAGAGGTTGAACAATTTTCACCATTAACAATGGGTTGGTGTATAAAGTGCCATCAAACAACGGAGTTGAAGGTTGAGAGTAATGATTATTATGCCAACATTCATGAAGCATTATCGAAAAAATTTGGTGTAGAAAAAGTAACAGTGGCTCAATTGGGTGGTCAAGAATGTGGTAAATGTCACTATTAATTAATTTAAAGAAGTAATACCTTAATATAAAATGGCATCAAGCAAGAAATACTGGAAAAGTGTTGAAGAACTTAAGGAAAACAGTTCTATTGTTGAAAAGCTGCAACAAAAAGAGTTTGTTGAAGATTTACCTGCTGATCAATTTCTTGGAGATAAAGAAACGTTAGAATCATCTTCTACATCCCGTAGAGACTTTTTAAAATATGTTGGATTTACAACGGCAGCTGCTTCTTTGGCAGCTTGTGAAGGGCCAGTAATAAAATCTATTCCTTATGTTGTAAAACCTGATGAAGTTACTCCTGGTATAGCCGATTATTACGCAACTTCAATGGCTGATGGTTATGATTTTGCTAATGTATTGGTTAAGGTACGAGAAGGTCGTCCAATAAAAATAGAGCCCAATAAATTAGCAAAAACAACGGGTAATACGAATGCAAGAGTTCAAGCATCAGTATTATCCTTATATGATAATAATCGTTTAAAAGGGCCGAAAGCCAAAGGTGAAGATATTGATTGGAGTACTTTTGATAAAGAAATTTATTCAAAATTAAATGAACTAAAAGCTAATGGTGAATCTGTTGTTTTCCTTACTGGAACTATTGTTAGCCCGACTACTCATAAAATAATTGAAGATTTTACTGCTTTATATGGTAATGTTGAACATATTCCTTATGATGCAGTTTCAGAGTCTGGCGCTTTAGATGCCTATGAAGCAATGTATGGAGAGAGAGCTTTGCCGGATTATGATCTAAGTAAAGCAGATTTGATAGTTTCTGTTGGTGCAGATTTCTTGACAGATTGGCAAGGTGGTGGTTTTGAAGTTGGATATGCGAAAGGAAGAATTCCAAACCATGGTAAAATGTCTCGCCACGTACAGTTTGAGTCTAACATGTCTTTAACAGGAGCGAATGCTGATAAGCGTTACATGGTTAAACCATCTGAACAAACTAAAGTGTTGTTAAATATTTATAATGCTTTGACTGGAAAGGGTTCAACTATGCCTACTTCTGTAGATGCTGGTATTGAAAAAGTAGTTAAACAATTGAAATCAGCTGGTTCTAAAGCGGTTGTTGTAACAGGAATTGATGATAAAGATGCACAATTAGTTGCATTGGCCATAAACAAAGCGATTGAGAGTGAAGTTGTAAATGTAACTTCCCCTAAATATACAAGAAGCGGAAGTAATGACAAGGTTTTGCGATTACTAACTAATATGAAAGATGGCAAAGTGGGTGCATTATTAATGTATAATACCAATCCTGTTTATACATTATCTAATGGGGCCGAATTTGCTGAATCATTGAAAAATGTGAAACTTTCTGTAGTTTTCACGTCGGCTGAAGATGAAACCACATCTGCTTCTCAATATGTTGCAGCTACACCTCATTATTTAGAGTCTTGGGGTGATGTCAATATTAAAAAAGGTGAATTTGGATTAATGCAACCTACTATTAATCCGTTATTTAAAACTCGTCAATTTCAAGATACTTTATTAAAATGGATTGGTAGCAGTCAGTCATATTATGATTATTTAAAAGCACATTGGAACTCGAACATTTTAAACGGAACTTCATGGAATCAAGCATTGCATGATGGAATGGCTTTTAGATCGACTATAACCGAGGAAGCTACTATTAATGAAGTAGATGTGGCTGGTGCAGTATCTGCATTGGCATCTTTAAAAGGTTCAGATCTAGAGTTAGCTTTATATACTAAGGTCGGTTTGGGTAATGGTCAAATGGCAAATAACCCTTGGTTACAAGAATTGCCTGATCCGATTACCAGGACTTCATGGGATAATTATTTACTTGTGTCTAGAGTTGACGCTGAAGCAAATGGATTAAAGAACTGGACAGTCTCAAATGGAGCTTTAAATGGCGATATGGTGAATGTTACTGTTAATGGAACTACTGTTGAAAATGTTCCTGTATACATACAACCTGGACAGACCCCTGGTAGTGTGGGTCTTGCATTAGGATATGGTAGAAAATCAATTTCACAAAATGAAATGGAAGTAGGTGTTAATGCTTACCCATTATATCAAGATTTCAAAACTGATCAAGCTGTAAGTATAGAAAAAGTTGCAGGAGATCATGAGTTTGCTTGTGTGCAATTACAACATACTATTATGGGTAGACAGGATGAAATAACCAAAGAAACTACTTTGGCTGATTTCGTTTCCAAACCAAAAGAAGAGTGGAATTCTAAACCACATGTATTACTTGATCATAAAAGTGTAGGTGCAGATAAAGTGGATCTATGGACAAAATTTGATGATACTATAGGTACAAAATTTAATCTATCGATAGATCTAGCAACTTGTATTGGGTGTGCAGCTTGTGTAATTGCATGTCATGCTGAAAATAATGTGCCAGTTGTTGGGAAAAGCGAAATACGAAAGAGTAGAGATATGCATTGGTTACGTATTGATAGATATTACTCTTCGGATATGACTGTTGAAAGAGGAAAAGAAGAAGATATTTTTGGAAGTGGAGAATTTTTTAACGCACAAACACATCCTTCAGATGATCCTGAAGTTACTTTCCAACCAGTTATGTGCCAACATTGTAATCATGCACCTTGCGAAACTGTTTGTCCTGTTGCGGCAACCTCTCATGGTCGTCAAGGTCAAAACCAAATGGCATATAACAGATGTGTAGGTACACGTTATTGTGCAAATAACTGTCCGTATAGAGTACGTAGATTTAACTGGTTTAAATATTTTGATAATGATGAGTTTGATTATCACATGAACAATGACTTAGGTAGAATGGTATTGAATCCTGATGTGGTTGTACGTTCTCGTGGAGTTATGGAAAAATGTTCTATGTGTATTCAAATGACACAAGCTACTATATTAAAAGCTAAGAAAGAAGGAAGACCCGTGAAAGATGGAGAATTCCAAACAGCATGTTCTAATGCATGTAGTACTGGAGCAATGGTATTTGGAGATGTTAATGATAGTGAAAGTAGGGTAGCACATGTTAAAGAAGATGATAGAACATTCCATCTACTTGAATTTGTAGGTACACAACCAAATGTGTTCTACCAATTAGATGTTAGAAATACAAACGAAGCATAATAATAACAAAGAATACAATATAGATTATGGGTCATTACGAAGCGCCTATTAGAGAACCGATCATAATTGGAGATAAAACTTACCACGATATTAGTGTTGATGTTGCAGCTCCTATTGAAGGTAAAGCAAATAAACTATGGTATATTGCTTTTACAATTTCGTTACTAGCTTTCCTTTGGGGGATTGGCGCAATTATTTATACTATAGGTACTGGTATAGGTGTTTGGGGTCTGAATAATAAAATTAACTGGGCTTGGGATATTACTAATTTTGTATGGTGGATTGGTATCGGTCATGCCGGAACATTGATTTCTGCAGTACTATTATTATTCCGTCAAAAATGGAGAATGGGTATCAACCGCTCAGCAGAAGCCATGACCATTTTTGCTGTTTTTCAAGCAGGTCTTTTTCCTTTAATCCACATGGGTAGAATTTGGAATGGTTTTTATGTATTACCAATTCCAAATCAATTAGGATCTCTTTGGGTAAATTTTAACTCACCATTATTATGGGATGTGTTTGCAATTTCCACTTATTTGTCGGTATCACTAGTATTCTGGTGGACAGGCCTTTTGCCTGACTTTGCCATGATAAGGGATAGGGCTACAAAACCATTTCAAAAGAAAATATATAGTCTTGTTAGTTTTGGTTGGAGTGGAAGAGCTAAAGATTGGCAACGATTTGAAGAAGTATCATTAGTGTTAGCAGGATTAGCAACACCATTGGTTCTTTCAGTACATACAATTGTATCATTTGACTTTGCTACTTCTGTTATTCCTGGTTGGCATAGTACAGTTTATCCTCCATATTTTGTTGCAGGTGCTGTATTCTCTGGGTTTGCAATGGTACAGACCTTATTATTGATAATGCGTAAAGTAAGTAATCTTGAATCTTATATTACCCGTGTTCATATTGAAAATATGAATAAAGTGATTTTAGTTACAGGAGGCATTGTTGCTGTAGCTTATTTGTCCGAGTTTTTTGTTGGTTGGTATACAGGCAGTAGCTATGAAGATTTCGTTTATTTATCAGTGGGTGCTGCAACTGGGCCATACTGGTGGGCATTTTGGGCGCTTATTATTTGTAATGGTGTAATACCTCAGTTACTATGGATCAAAAAAATAAGAAGGAATTATATCTGGACATTTATTATTGCCATTTTCATAAATATAGGGATGTGGTTTGAACGTTTTGATATTATCGTGATCAACTTAAGTAGAGGTCATTTACCTTCTACATGGACGCAATTTTCACCAACATTTGTTGATATAGGAATTTTCTTAGGAACCTTAGGATTCTTCTTTGTATTGTTTTTATTATATGCAAGAACGTTTCCTGTAATCGCTCAAGCGGAAGTAAAATCTATCTTAAAATCTTCTGGGAACAATTATAAAAGAGAGCGGGATAATCCGACTGCGATAAAACAAGAGAAAAAACAAACCAAAAAAGAAGTAAAGAAAAGTAAACCTTCTGTTGGAGCTGGTCAAGAGGCCAAAACGAATACTTTATTAGAAAGTTTAGGAGGCTTTGATATAAACACGCAACAACCTGATGATCTTAAAAAGGTTAAAGGAATTGGGCCTGTAATGGAAAAAACTTTAAATCAAATTGGTATTTATAGTTTTAACCAAGTAAGTAAAATGACTAAAAATGAATATGACTTGTTAGATTCTATTACGGGTTCTTTCCCGGGAAGGGCGCAAAGAGATGATTGGGCAGGTCAGGCTAACAAACTTAAATCATAATTATGAGTTCAAAAGTAATACACGCTTTGTATGATGATGATGATGTGCTTTTAAAGGCCGTTAAAGATGTTCGTGAAGCGCACCATCATATAGAAGAGGTATTTACACCTTTTCCTGTTCATGGATTGGAAAAAGCTATGGGAATAGCTCCAACTCGTATGGCTATAACTGGATTTATGTTTGGCCTGACTGGTTTAGGCTTTGCATTTTGGTTTCTAAATTTTATTATGATACAAGATTGGCCACAAAACATTGGAGGTAAACCTAGTTTTAGTTTTGCCGAAAATATGCCAGCCTTTGTACCGATATTATTTGAGATGACCGTATTTTTTTCAGCGCATTTGATGGTCATTACTTTTTATATGCGTAGCAAAATATGGCCATTTAGAAAGGCAGAAAATCCTGATCCTAGAACAACAGATGATAAATTTTTAATGGAAGTAGCAGTTGATGGTAATGAAAAGGAAATTACATCATTGTTAGAAAGAACAGGAGCAATTGAGATTACATTAAACGAAAAGAATTAGTTTTTATGAAATGAGCCAGAACAAATTTTCGACATGAACCGAAAAATTTATTATGGTACATTCCATCTGACAAATAAATAATAATTAAAAAGCAATAGATGAAAAGCTTTATAAAAATATCCTCGATACTAGTTTTGATACTTATGCTAGTGTCATGTTCTGATAAAAGAAACAGACAAGTTCAGTATATGGGTGATAATGATATGTACGTTCCAGTAGCGTATGACACCTATTCTGCCAACCCCCTATTAAAAGATGGGATGTCAGCACAATTACCTGTAGAAGGAACTATAGCAAGAGGTAAGGTATCTTATGATTATCCAAATAATGAAGAAGGTTATCAAATGGCTAAAGATTCGTTGATGTCATCTCTTGAAGTTAACGAAGCAAATTTAGCGCAAGGAAAATATTTATACGGTATTTATTGTGCTACTTGTCATGGGTTAAACGGTGACGGTCAGGGAGATTTGGTTAAAAATGAAAAATTTTTAGGAGTCCCTAATTACAAAGATAGAGAGATAACTGAAGGTAGTATTTACCACGTTATCATGTATGGTAGAAATCTAATGGGTTCGCATTCCTCTCAATTAAGGGCTGAAGAACGTTGGCAAATAACACAGCATGTTGAACAATTGAGAAACGAATTGTTAAAATAAACGATTACACGGAATAACAAAAGATATGTATACATTTTCAAGTAAATTAAAAACCTTTTCGATTGCATTAATAATTATTGGTGCATTGGGTATTGGTTATGGGTTTTTTACTGCACCACAAACAATAGATGATGTAAAAGAGATGATGCAACATGCTGAAGATTCGCATGGTGAAACTCCTGATGATGCTACCGCAGATCATGAAGTGAAGAATGAGCATGCTATAGAAGCTGATGCTCTTAACGAACATGGTAGTGAAGAAGCACATTTAGAACATGCTTTAACACAAGCACAAAATAGACCGTGGGCGGCAGTTTACATATCTATGATTTTCTTTTTATTAATTGCTGTTTGTATATTGGTTTTTTATGCAGTTCAACGAGCGGCCTCAGCAGGCTGGTCTCCTGTTTTATTTAGGGTTATGGAAGCTTTATCAGCATATATTTTACCAGGATCAATATTGGTTCTTCTATTTTTGGTGTATTCATCAGTAATGCATGGTAATCATATGTTTGCCTGGGTATATACAAGTATTGACCCTACCGCAGAAAATTATGATTTTGCCATGGAAACGAAGGATTGGTGGTTAAATGTACCGGGATGGCTAATACGATCTGTAATTTATGTTTTGATTTGGGTTGGTTTTAGATACTTTATGGTGAAAAATTCAAGGGCTCAAGACGAGGCCACCGATTTAAAACACTACAGACGGAATTTTACATTGTCAGTAGTATTTATAGTAATATTTTTAGTTTCAGAATTATTTATGGCCTTTGACTGGTTAATGTCAATAGATCATCACTGGTTTAGTCAATTATACCCGTTTTATGTATTTGCCAGTATGTTTGTTTCTGCTATTACCGTAATAGCATTGGTAACAATTTATTTGAAATCAAGAGGGTTTTTACCTAAAGTAAATGATAGTCATATTCATGATTTAGCTAAATATATGTTTGGATTTAGTATTTTTTGGACTTATTTATGGTTTGATCAATTTATGCTGCAATGGTATGCTAATATCCCTGAAGAAGTAGTTTATTTTATGCCTAGACTTTTGGGTACTTATCAACCAATATTTATTGGAATGTTAGTGATGAATTTTGTATTCCCAATATTAATGTTAATGAATAGTGATTATAAAAGAGTCCCATGGTTTGTAGTACTAACCGGACTAGTTATTTTAACAGGTCATTATATAGACATTTTTATAATGGTATCTCCAGGTACTGTTGGAAATGACTGGCATTTTGGAATCCCAGAAATAGGGGCAATACTTTTCTTTTTAGGCTTATTTATTTTTGTTGGGTTTAGGGCTTTAACTAAGGCTCCATTGCATGCAAAAGGAAATCCGTTTATGAAAGAAAGTGAAATTTTTCATTATTAAATTTAATCACTTATAGTATTATCGAGTTATTGAAAAAGAATCTGTCTGATGGACAGACAGATAGATTTATTTTATATATTTTTTTATTCGAAATATATTTAATATTTTGCCGCCCAAAATCACAAACTAAAATTATCATCCTCCACACATGAAAGCATTATTTTTTATTATAATTTTTGTAGCCATAGCAGTTGCTTGTTGGCAATTTGTTAAATTGTTAGGCTTGACTAAAGTTGAGAATCAAACAGCTACAGAAAAAGAAAATAATATCAACGGGTGGTTAATGTTAGGTCTGATGGGCTTCATCTATTGCTTAATGATCTATAGTCTGTATGGTACTAAAGACGTGCTGTTACCACAAATATCAGCCTCTGCTGAAGGTGAACACATAGACATATTGTTTAAAATAACGATGACACTAATTTTGGTAGTGCAGTTTATTATGCAATTTTTTATTTTCTATTTCACTTTTAAATATCGTGGAATTAAAGGGAGAAAAGCCTTATTTTTTGCGGACAGCCATAAATTAGAATTGGCTTGGACCATCACTCCCGCTATTGTATTGGCAGGATTGATTATTTATGGGTTATGGACTTGGAATGAGGTAATGGATCTATCTGATGCAGAAAACCCTTTAATTGTTGAGTTATATGCTAAGCAATTTCAATGGGAAGCTCGCTATGCAGGGTCAGATAACGAACTAGGAAATGCCAATGTGAGATTTATAAAAGGTAAAAACACCATGGGTGTTGATTTTTCCGATAAAAATGCTGCGGATGATATTCCATTAATGGTAAGCGAAGGCAAATATGTGAAGGAATTACATCTACCCAAAGGTAGAAAAGTAATTTTCAAAATGAGATCTCAGGATGTATTACATTCGGCTTATATGCCGCATTTCAGAGCGCAAATGAATTGTGTGCCAGGTATGGTAACTCAAATGGGTTTTACCCCTACAGTTACAACTGCTGAAATGAGGTCAAATAAAGATACTCAGTCTAAGTTTGAAAATATTAACGAGATTAGAATTAAAAAAGGTAAAGAAGAAGTAGAGTTCGATTACTTATTATTATGCAATAAGATATGCGGGTCATCTCACTATAATATGCAGTTAAAAATAGTTGTTGATGAAGAAGCAGACTTTAACCAATGGTTAGCTGGTCAGAAAACGTTTGCTCAATTAAAATAGTTAAAATAAAATAAATAATTTACAATATGTCAGATCATCACCATAAAGAAACTTATGTAACTAAGTATATCTTTAGTCAAGATCATAAAATGATTGCGAAGCAATACTTAATTACTGGTATTGTAATGGGAGTTATTGGAGTTTTTATGTCTATGTTGTTTCGTTTGCAATTAGCATATCCTGAGCAATCTTTTAGTATTATAGAAGCATTTTTGGGCAGATCAGGTGAAGGTGGTGTTATGACACCAGACATGTACTTATCTCTAGTTACGATACATGGTACCATCATGGTGTTTTTTGTATTAACAGCTGGCTTAAGTGGAACATTTAGCAATTTATTAATTCCATTACAAATTGGTGCAAGAGATATGGCGTCAGGTTTCTTAAACATGATATCATATTGGTTGTTTTTCCTTTCTAGCGTCGTCATGGTGATATCATTGTTTGTTGAAACAGGCCCGGCTTCAGCAGGATGGACCATTTA
>CAZJCZ010000061.1:0-12140 GCA_964544575.1 uncultured Flavobacteriaceae bacterium
AAGTAATATAAACTTAAACTACTTGCATAATTGTTAAAGAAAAACAACATCATTATCGGTGAAAAGTACATCATCATTTTCATCATTTTACCCATGTCTGGCATGCCTTCTTGAGTAGGTTGCTGCATATTCATTTGTTGACTTTGAGTCATACGCATATAAAAGAAGATAGCTACAGAAGCCAGTATTGGAAACAAACTCACATGTTCACCGTAATACGGAATCTTAAATGGTAATGTTGCAATAGTATCATATGAAGATAGGTCATTTGCCCATAAAAACCCTTTTTGTCTTAATTCTAAATTTGAAGGGAAAAATCGAAATAACGCAAAGAACACGGGCATTTGTATTAGAGCCGGTATACATCCCGAAAGCGGACTAACACCGGCTTTTCTTTGTAACGCCATAGTTTCCTGCTGGCGCTTCATAGCATTTTCTTTACCCTTATATTTTTCATTGATCTCATTCATTTCAGGTTTTAGCACCTTCATTTTTGCACTCGATAAATATGACTTATAAACCACAGGAGACATTATAATTCGTACTACGATGGTCAATAAAATGATAACCAGCCCATAATTCCCAATAAATGAGCTTAAAAAACTAAATACCGGAACAAAAATAAGTTTGTTGATCCAACCAAAAATTCCCCATCCCATATCAGCAATTTCATTTATGTCGGTACCTTTATAATCCTTTAATGTTTTAAAATCGGTAGGGCCATAATACATATTCATGGCATAATTCAATTCACCATTTTTCATATCTAAAGGAGCCTTTAGCGTAAAATGTTTGGTAAAAACAGTATCGATATCTTCATCTTCAACCAAATTTTTCGATATGATATTAGCTGATGAAAAAGGTGTATCAGTCATTAATATCGAAGAGAAAAAATGTTGTTTATAAGCAACCCAGTCTATGTCTTTTTCAGTTTCTTCATCCTCTCCTGTTCGGGATAAATAACTTACATCATTTTCTGCTTTATAGTAAAACTCTGAGTACATATTTTCAGTGCTCAAACTTTTTTCTTGTCTATAAGCTTTTAGATCCCACTGTAAATTTAAGGTTTGAGAAGTGTTAATAGCCCTATCCAGACCTTCAGATTTTATAGCAAAATCTATCATATGGTCATTAGGTTTAATTTCGTACCTGTACTCTAAATATTTACTATTGGCAACTTTCAATTTCATAGAAAGTACTTGATTATCACCATTTTTAGACAATGAAGGTTCAAAATATAGATCTTTAGTATTTAAAATTCTATTATCAGTAGTTCCAAAATTTATATTAAAAGATGCGTTTTGATTGTTTATTAAATATAATGGTAATGAATCATGTGTTTTATAGTTTTTTAACTCTACCTGGGTAATTTGTCCTCCTTTATTGCTTACTTTTATTTTAAGTAATTCATTTTCTATGGTTGTTTCATTCGCTTTCGCGGATGGTAGAGTAGCACTATATGAAAACACCCCTAATTCGTTTTGGGAATTCATAATAGCCACTGAATCCGTCGGGTTTATTGTTGTAATAGATGTTTCTTCGGTCGTATTATTTTTTTCGAGTAACTGTTGCGATTGTTGAATTGAATCCTGTGTTCTTTCAGTTTTTTGTTTAGCTAGTTCTTCAGGAGTAGGTTGGTTGGTATAAAAATACCATATCATTATAGCACCTAGTAAAACAAATCCTATAAGTGAGTTGATATCAAATTTCTTTTCTTCCATAATTCAGGATGTCAGAATGACATATGTTTTAAAATAATAAGCTAAAAATAATTGACAAATAGTCCAAATTTGCAGTTGCGAAAGTATAAAAAACTACGCATATAGCCTTTATTTAATGTATTTTTTTAAGGATTAGTACTTTGTTTCGCTAAGGGTAGTCAAATAGTGTTCCAAACAAAGTCAATTAATTAATTTATTAATGGCGTAAGCTAATTTATCAGCCGCATCAGGATTATTTCTGAACCATA
Source organism: uncultured Flavobacteriaceae bacterium (assembly GCA_964544575.1). Classification (GTDB taxonomy): domain Bacteria; phylum Bacteroidota; class Bacteroidia; order Flavobacteriales; family Flavobacteriaceae; genus Aureibaculum. The sequence continues at coordinate 1,970 of CAZJCZ010000061.1, forward strand.
ATTCGGGTTCTATTAATTCTAATTCTGAAACTGCTAAATGACCATCGTTATCAGTAAACATATCAACCCGTGCATATATTGGCATGGGTTCACAGGCTTTCACTGCTCTTTCAGCAAAATCGATTTCTTCTAAGCTAGGTATATAATTGTGTACAGTTCCACCGAAATCATCCTGAACCCTAAAGTCACCTTTTTTTGCAATTTTTAAGACGGCATGCGTGAATTTACCATCAATTACTATTAAAGAAAGTTCTCCTTTTTCGACTATATTATTTTGAAAAGGTTGCAGCATAAATGCTTCTTTTTGAATAAGTTCTTTGAAAACAGATTCGTATAAATGCAAGTTTTGTAAGTTCAATTTATATGTATGCCTTGCAGCACCGGATATAGCCGGTTTTAAGACTGTTTCGTTCCAGCTAGTTTGATCATGAAGTTGTACCAATGATTTTTGACTGCCTTCTTCAATAAAAATAGTGGGTGTGCAGTGTACGCCATTGTTCTCAAGATCTTTTAAATAATGTTTATCTATATTCCATTTAATAATAGATTCAGTATTTATCAGGTTGGTTTTTTGACTTACATTTTTTAACCAAGTTGAAAACTCATCAAATCTGTCAAAGTAATCCCATGTAGTTCTGAATAAAGCGTATTGAGTACTTGACCAATCAAAATTTGGATCGTCCCAAGATAATCGATGGACTTTTAATTTGAATTTTTCTAATGCTCTTTGAACTAGTTTATCCTCAAGAAGTACATTGCTTATATAATCATTTACTTTTTTCGGATTTACATATCTAGAATCGGTTAATAAAACAACGTCGAAATTTTTCATTTAAATACAAATTAAAATCCCGCAGCTTTGTCATCACCTCTTGGGTCAGCACCCCCTTCTAATCTGCCATTCGGCAACACCAATATTGCATCAACCTTACCAATTATCGGAGAATTACTTAAGTTAATAGTATACCCTATCCTTTTTAACGGATCAAACACCAATGAATCAAAAGTTGGTTCAAATTTAATATCATCAGGCAACCATTGATGATGAAAACGAGGTTTTGAAACTGATTCTTGCATGGTCATATCATATTCTAAAATATTTAAAATATTTTGCATAACGGATGTTATAATTTGTGAACCGCCAGGCGAACCTAATACCATTTTAAGGTTACCATTTTTCTCAACAATAGTAGGTGTCATTGAACTAAGCATACGTTTTTCTGGAGCAATGGCATTAGCTTCAGCTCCAATTAAACCAAACATGTTGGGAACTCCTGGTTTTGAGCTTAAATCATCCATTTCGTTATTTAAAAAGAATCCCCCTTTTTCTACGTAGACTTTGGATCCGTAAGCTCCATTTAAGGTAGTGGTAACAGATACAGCATTTCCAAACTTATCAATAATCGAGTAATGAGTTGTCTCATTACTTTCGTAACCTAAAATGTTACCATGTTCAGTATCAGAAGATTTTGTTGCACGGTTCCAATTAAAATCAGCCATTCGAGATTTTAAATAGGGTTCAGAGATTAGACTGTCTATTGGGATATCTACAAAATCTGGATCTCCTAAATAATGTGCTCTATCCGAATATGCTCTTCGTTCTGCTTCCGTAATTAATTGAATGTACTTCGAGGAATTATGTTCGTATTGTTGTATTCCGAAAGGTTCAATACTTTTTAATATTTGAGCAATACAAATACCACCGCTTGAAGGTGGAGACATAGAAATGATCTTATTTCCATCATAAGTAAAGGTTATGGGGTCACGCCATTTAGCTTCATATTTGGCTAAATCTTCTTTAGTGATAATTCCACCAAGATTTTTAATATATTCAACTAGTATCGTGGCTGTTTCTCCATTATAAAATTCATCCCTACCGTTAACTTGTATCCTTTTCAATGTTGCTGCCAAAGCTGGATATTTTATAGTATCTCCTGCTTGCCATTCTCTATCTAAAAAAATAGTACGTTTATTAGCTTGACCAAAAAGCTTACGATAATGTGTTAATCTTCTTGCTTGTTTTTCTGTAACAACAACGCCCTTTTCCGCTAAGTCTATGGCCGGTTGTATCAATTTATTAAATGGTATAGATCCAAATTTTTCATGAACAGCAAAGAGTCCGGCTATGGTGCCTGGAATTCCTATTGCCATAGCACCCAAAGTACTTTTATCTTTTATTACATTTCCTTTTTCATCTAAATACATATCATGTGTAGCCGCCAAAGGCGCTTTTTCACGGTAATCCAGTGAACCGATAGTGCCATCATTTAACCTAAATACCATGAAACCGCCCCCACCAATGTTACCGGCAAAAGGATACGTTACCACTAAAGATAAGTCGGTAGCTATCATGGCATCAAAAGCGTTACCGCCTTGTCGCATAATTTCAACACCAATTATAGAGGCCTCTTCTCTAGCCGAAACGACCATAGCACTGTCAGCAATAAGCCCATATTGTTTTGTTTCAGTTAATTGAATTGCTTCTTTTCTACATTGAAGAAAGATTAAAGCAATGAAGAGTAGTAGACTAATTTTTTTCATGAATTTAAAATGCGTAGTTTTTCGTTGCAAAAGATACGCAACTTTTCAAAAAAGATATTAAAATCACTTTCAAATTCGGAGTAATAAATTTTAAGGTCTTGAACAGCTAAGTTCATTTGTGATATATTATTGGTACGCCTATTCATACCTTGTAACACTTTTTCGATTCCTTCTATAGTTCTATAATTATACAGCCAATTATCTTTAACCATGTAAGGAAGCATGTACTTAACTTTTTCGGGTAACATTGAATAATTAGAATTTAGCAAATTATAGAAATTTTGGACATATTCGTTCAATGGTATATTACTATAAATTACCCAGTTTTTTGCTAAATAGTGGTCATACAAAATATCAATTATTACCCCATCATAATGACGGTATCTACTATGTAAACGCTCTTTGCTTATTTTAAAGGTTGGATTCTTATCTGTGAATGAATCAATATTTCGATGTAATAAAATTCCTTGTTGTATTTCTGTTGAATATTCTTTGTACTTTTTACCTTTTACTGCATCTGCAATAAAATTTCCAATTTTAATATTTTCGTTTTCACCTGAAAGATAGATGTGTGCCAAAAAGTTCATTAGGTGAAATTAGCAATAAAAAACTCCTTTACAAAGCATAAAGGAGTTTTTAAAATTAGTATTCAAAAAGGGTTGGTTTACTATTTTAAGGAGTTATAAATTTCCAGTTCATTTTTTTTAAAAGCTTTGTTAATTCTTCCTTTTTATCAATTTCACAAACAAAATATTCGTACTGCCCATTAGCCACTAGGGTTATTAAGTTTTTTTTGATTAATTCTTCATTTACTGAATTTAAATAAGTATTGGTCCAATCACTACTTGATGTAGGTCTAAAAGACATATTTTGAGTATAAAGTAATTTTTGCAATGATTGTTTTGCGCTGTTAGCATCAGCACTATATTCCATTAGATTATAGTAGGACAATATAAGGCTCAAAGCCCTTTGGAAATACGGAGATTCTTTCTCGGCTAACGTCCATTCTGCCAGGAAAGGATTGGGTTCAACAACGATAAGACCTCTAACATTTTTTTTATTCCAATTAGGTATGGTTCTGACAGCTAAGTCTTTAAATATAAAATCAAACTTTTCCGGATCAATAAATGACAACCATACTTTTTCAGTAATATCATCAATTTCATTGTCAGAATAAAAAGAACTACCTAAAAGAGAAATAATATTTTTTATATGATCTTTGTTGAAATTTGCACTTTTAAGATCAGGTTTAGCTTTTTTATATTGAGGTAAATTACTACGAAAAGTAATTTTGGTATAATCAGGTTGAGACCAACTACTTAAATTAAATCCAATAACTGCTATCATCAACAATATTATCCTTTTCATATTCATAAAAGAAGTTAAAAATTTATAATTGGTTTGGCAGTGCTTTCTATTAAAAAACCACTCATTCGTAGAACGGTATTTTTATCGTTTAAGTATGTTAAAAATTTATGGTTTTACAAAATCCCACTTTATTTTATTAAAAAGATCAATAAGTTTATCTTGTCTATCAATTTTGCATACAATAATATCGTAATGCCCCTTCGTTACCAAGGCAACCAGCCCTTTCTTAGCTAGCTCCGTATTGACGGTTTCAAGGTATGAGTATGCCCAATCATCATCTGTAGGGTTTTCAAATTGAATATTTTTGGTTATTAATAAATCACTGAAAGATGATTTAACACTTTCTGCATCATCACCATAGGTTAATAGACTGTAATAGTCGAGAATTTTACTTAGGGCAATTTGAAAGTATGGGAACTCATCATCGTTAATTGTCCATTCGGTCAAATAAGGATTTGGTTCTAGTACTAATTCACCTTTAGAATTTTTATGACCCCAATTATTGATGGTTTTTACAGCAAAATCTTTATATACAAAATCAAAAATTTTAGGGTTCGTAAAGGCTAACCAGGCTTTATTAATAATTTCTGATTTTTCTTTTCCTGTGTACAAAGTATCACCCAGAAGGTCAATAATATTTGTAAGTAATACCTTATCAATACCTAATTGATGTGTTCTTGGTTCAGATTTTTTATATTCATAAATATTACTACTGAACTTCACTTTAGAATAATCAGTTACTTGTGAAACAGCAATAAAATTAAAAACCAATAATGTTAGAATAGTGAGTAGTTTTTTTACCATACAGTTGCTTTAGTTAAACTTTGTTTTCACAAATGAACTAAAAACAATTAGGGGATACTAATGTGTTAATAGTAAATTTTCTTTTTATATAGCTAATTCTATGCCAAAAATACAAAAAATTAACATCAGGCACAACATTAGTATCCTAAATGCCTGAAAATATCTATGAACGGTAAGTATTTTTGAATAAATGGAAATTAATCATTTAACATGACTGGCATCACTAACATTGTAATATTTTCACCTTCTTCTATACCATCAATTGGGGTTAAAATTCCGGCTCTGTTAGGCAAGGACATTTCTAATAAAACATCATTAGAATTTAGATTACTCAGCATTTCTGATAAAAATCTGGAGTTAAATCCAATTTGCATGTCATCACCTTCATAACTACACTGTAATCGTTCATCAGCCCTATTTGAAAAATCTACGTCTTCTGCAGAGATGTTTAACTCGGTACCAGCCATTTTTAATCTGATCTGATGGGTTGTCTTACTTGAAAAAATAGAAACCCGTCTAACTGAATTTAAAAATGATCCTCTATCAAGTGTTAATTTATTTGGATTTTCCTTAGGAATAACAGCCTCATAATTAGGGTATTTACCGTCAATTAATCGACATACTAAAACGCTGCTATCAAAGGTAAATTTGGCATTTGATTCATTGTACTCAATTATTACCTCATTATCAGATCCCGAAAGGATATTCTTTAATAGATTTAATGGTTTTTTTGGCATTATGAATTCTGCAACTTCGCTGGCAGTTACGTCACTTCTTGAGTATTTTACCAATTTATGAGCATCTGTTGCTACAAACGTTAAATTCTCTGGAGAAAACTGGAAAAAAACACCACTCATTACAGGCCTTAAATCATCATTACCTGAAGCAAAAATTGTTTTAGCAATCGCTGTAGCTAAAATATCACTTGAGATCGTTGTCGAGCTTGGTGATTCCAATTCAACAGCTTTAGGGAATTCTTCACCATCGGCATAAGCTAATGCATATTTACCACTATCTGAACTAATCTCGATAGTATGATTATCTTCAACAACAAAAGTTAAAGGCTGTTCTGGAAACGTTTTTAATGTATCTAATAATAATCTGGCATTAACAGCAACAGTACCTTCTTCATTCGCTTCTACATCAATGGTGGTACTCATAGTTGTTTCTAAATCAGATGCAGATATCTTTAATTGTTTAGAAGTTAGCTCAAATAAAAAATTATCTAAAATAGGTAACGTGTTATTGTTATTAATAACACCTCCTAAAATTTGAAGTTGCTTTAATAGTTGAGTACTAGAAACTATAAATTTCATTTAAGTATTGTTTAAAATATCGGAATACAAATATATCATAATATATATGAGCAACAAAAATTTAATTGTATGCTTTTGTCCACAATTTTGACTAAAATGTTAAGGTTTTCATAATAAATTATATTTGCTGAGATTAATGCCTAGTTTTGTGAACAACATGATTTAAATTTTATTAAATGACACGCATATTATTATTTTTATTTTTTATTATAAATATTGTTCATTTAAATGCCCAAGAACCGATAAAACCGAAAAGTTCTGAAATTCTTAAGTCTATTCAAAAATTAAACTTTTTAGGTTCGGTTTTATATGTAGCCGCTCATCCTGATGATGAGAACACCAGGCTAATTTCTTATTTTTCTAATGATGTTAAAGCTAGAACCGGTTATCTTTCAATAACAAGAGGTGATGGTGGTCAAAATCTAATTGGGCCTGAATTGCAGGAATTATTGGGGGTTATCAGAACCCAAGAGTTATTAGCAGCAAGAAGTGTTGATGGTGGAGAACAATTTTTTACAAGAGCAAATGATTTTGGATATTCAAAACATCCAGATGAAACTTTGCAATTATGGAATAAAGATGAAGTGTTAAAAGATGTCGTAACGATAATTAGAAAGTTTAGGCCTGATATAATTATAAATAGATTTGATCATAAAACACCGGGTACTACTCATGGGCATCATACTTCTTCAGCAATGTTAAGTGTAGAAGCTTTTGATCTAGTAGGTAATGCTGCGTTTAAAAGTCATAATTCAGATAAATCATGGCAGCCAAAACGAATATTTTATAATACATCATGGTGGTTTTATGGCAGTCGAGAAAAATTTGAAAAAGCTGATAAATCCAGGATGTTGAATTTTGATACAGGTATGTATGATCCCTTAATTGGATTGTCTAACAGCGAAATAGCTTCATTAAGTAGAAGTAAGCATCGATCTCAAGGATTTGGCAGCACTGGGTCAAGAGGTACAGAATTAGAATATATTGAGTTTATTAAAGGAGAATTTCCGAAGGGAGGCAATATTTTTGATGGAATTGATACCTCTTGGAATCGATTAGATGGTGGGAGTGTTATTGGTAAAATTTTAAACGAAGTTGAAAGGGATTTTGATTTTAGAAATCCTTCTGCAAGTGTACCTGAATTATTGAAAGCTTATCAACTTATTTCGAACTTAGAAGATGAACATTGGAAGGAACTGAAACTTAATGAGATTAAAGATATAATTATCGCTTGTACCGGATTGTATTTGGAAGGTATTTCTGAATTTCCATTAGCGTCCAGTAATAGTCAAATTAAAGTAAATGTTGAAGCGATAAATAGAAGTTATCAAAATATTGTTCTCAACAGCGTAATGGTTAAGCCATCTCTTAAGGAGTTTTCAGAAAAGAAGCCATTAGATTATAATGTTTCTAATAAATTTAGTTTAGATATTGCAATCTCTGAAAATGAAAAGGAAACTTCTCCATATTGGTTAAATAAAAATTGGAATTTGGGAATGTACACGGTAGAAAACAAAGAAATGATCGGTAATCCTGCAACCTTAAGGAATTCGAAAATTATATTTGATTTAATTATTAATGGTAATAGTTTAAACATTGAAAAAGATATCGTTTTTAAGTATAATGATCCCGTTAAAGGAGAAGTTTATCAACCTTTTGAGATTTTACCGGCAGTAACGGCAAAGATTTTAAACAAAGTAAATATTTTTGCGAATAATAATAGTAAAGAGATTCCAGTAACAATTAAGTCATCAAAAGATAGTATATCAGGAAATATTTCATTGTGTTATCCTACAGATTGGAAGGTGACCCCTGAAAAAATCGATTTTTTAATTGATCAAAAAGGGGGAGAAAAAATCGTTATTTTTTATGTCACACCTCCGAATCATCAAAGTGAAGGCAAAATTTCGCCCATAGTGAATATTGGTGATCAATCTTTTACAAAAGAGTTAGTTGAAATTAGTTATGATCACATTCCAAAACAATCGGTTCTATTACCTTCTGAGGCAAAAGTTGTAAGGTTAGATATTCAAACAAAAGGAAATCTTATCGGCTATATTCAAGGAGCTGGTGACAATGTTCCAAATAGCTTGCGACAGATAGGATATAGTGTTATTGAAATAAACGAGAATAATATTAGTGCCGAAAATCTTCAAAATTTTGATGCAGTCATTTTGGGAATTAGAGCATATAATGTAAGTGATAGAGCCAAGTTTTATCAGAAAGAATTACATGAATATACCGAGAATGGAGGGACGTTAATTGTACAATACAACACTAGTCGTAGAATAAAAGTAGCAAGTGTAGCTCCATTCCATTTGAAGCTTTCAAGAGATAGGGTTGTGGAAGAAGATGCTAAAGTGACTATTTTAAATTCCAATCATGAATTGATGAAATATCCAAATAAGATTACCGATTCTGATTTTGATGGTTGGATTCAAGAACGAGGATTGTATTTCCCTAACGAATGGAGCGAAAAATTTACACCATTACTTTCAATGAATGATAAAGGAGAATCTGCTAAGAATGGGAGTCTATTAATTGCGAATTATGGTAAAGGTCATTTTATTTATTCGGGATTGAGTTTTTTTAGAGAGTTGCCCGCAGGTGTCCCAGGAGCATATAAATTATTTGCAAATATGCTTTCGGTGGGTAAAAATAACATTGAAAATGAACTTAAAAAATAAATTTAATGGAATCTAAAAAATATAAATGGGAAACTTCATATACCTGGGTTTTAATTGCTAATGTTATTTATATTATTTTATTCTATATCATAATGAAAACTTTTTCATAAAATTTAGATATGCAGCTACTAGATTGGATAGTTCTCATTTGTACCTTACTGTTTATTGTCCTTTATGGATCATGGAAAACCAGAGGCAGTAAAAATGTCCAGGATTTTATTCGTGGTGGGAATCAAGCAAAATGGTGGACCATCGGTTTATCAGTAATGGCAACCCAAGCTAGTGCAATAACTTTTTTATCAACCCCTGGACAAGCATTTCACGATGGAATGGGGTTTGTGCAATTTTACTTTGGTCTCCCTATAGCGATCGTTATTATTTGTTTGGTGTTTATTCCAATCTATCATCGTTTAAAAGTTTATACTGCATATGAATATTTAGAAACTCGTTTTGATTTAAAAACGAGGAGTTTAGCTGCAATTCTATTTTTAATTCAGCGCGGGTTACAGGCCGGGATCACTATTTTTGCGCCTGCTATTATATTGTCGGCTGTACTGGGATGGGATTTGGTTACATTAAATATTATTATTGGTGTATTAGTTATCATTTATACGGTTACGGGTGGTACAAAAGCCGTTAGTGTTACACAAAAGCAGCAGATGGCTGTGATTTTTATTGGAATGTTTACTGCTTTCTTTTTGATCTTGAGTTACTTGCCAGAAGAAATCACTTTTTCAAATGCACTGAATATTGCCGGAGCTAGTGGTAAAATGGATATTTTAGATTTCTCCTTTGATTTTGACATTGATAGTAGATATACTTTTTGGAGTGGAATTATAGGGGGCTCTTTTTTAGCATTATCATATTTTGGAACGGACCAGAGTCAAGTACAACGATATTTATCTGGTAAATCTATGAAAGAAATGCAGTTAGGCCTTCTCTTTAATGGATTACTGAAAGTACCCATGCAATTTTTTATTTTGCTAGTAGGGGTAATGGTATTTGTTTTTTACCAATTCAATCCAACACCCTTGCATTTTAATCCTGAATCAAAAAAAGCGATTGAGAGATCAACATATGCAAGTCAATATGCTGAACTTGAAGATGCCCATGCTGAAATTGAGAAAGAAAAAAGCACTTTACAATTACAATTGGCAGAAAATCCAGGAGCAATTATTCATAAAGAACGAATCAAGGATTTAGAATATCTGGATAAGAACGTTAGAACTGAAGCTAAATCAATTATTAACCAAGCGGATGATTCAGTAGAGACCAATGATAAAGATTATGTATTCATTCATTTCATTTTAACTAACTTGCCAAGGGGTCTGATAGGCTTATTATTAGCCGTGATTTTATCTGCTGCAATGTCATCCACTGCCTCTGAACTGAACGCCCTTGGTTCTACTACTGCTTTAGATCTTTACAAACGGAACGTAAAAGAAGAAAAGTCAG